>NZ_RZRV01000020.1:0-103459 GCF_004023085.1 Mesorhizobium sp. M7A.F.Ca.US.010.02.1.1
CCCCGACCCGCCCGCCGCGACACCGCGCTGGGGGCGAGGAAACGCTTCCAGTTCGGACTGAACCGATTTGAGCAGCTTGCAGCGTATTGACGTGCAGGGTTGCCGCAACTACGGAAACGTCACCGCCGCAACCTAAGGCGGGCAAAGACCAGAATTTCCATCCGGCCAGAATTCCATCCGGCCAAAATTCAGTCAGGAATGTCGGCTTTCGACAACTCGGAAAGGGCGCAGGCTGTTATAGCGCGCCCAACTAGCGTGAAGAGGTGACAGGCAAATGAAGATCCTTGTACCCGTGAAGCGGGTTGTGGATGCGAACGTCAAGGTTCGCGTGAAGGCTGATGGTTCGGCGGTGGAGCTCGCCAACGTCAAGATGGCGATGAACCCGTTTGACGAAATCGCGGTGGAAGAAGCAATCCGGCTGAAGGAAGCCGGCAAGGCCGAAGAAATCATCGTCGTCTCGATCGGCCCGCAGCAGGCGCAGGAAACACTGCGCACCGCGCTCGCCATGGGCGCCGACCGCGCCATCCTGGTCAAGACCGACGAACAGACCGAGCCGCTCGGCGTCGCCAAGGTGCTGAAAGGCGTCGTCGACGCCGAGCAGCCCGGCCTCGTCATCCTCGGCAAGCAGGCTATCGACGACGATTCCAACCAGACCGGCCAGATGCTGGCGGCACTGCTGGGCTGGGCGCAGGGCACCTTCGCCTCCAAGATCGTGCTCGACGGCGACAACGCCAAGGTGACGCGCGAGGTCGACGGCGGCCTGCAGACCGTGGAACTGAAGATGCCGGTGATCGTCACCGCCGACCTTCGCCTCAACCAGCCGCGCTATGCCTCGTTGCCCAACATCATGAAGGCCAAGAAGAAGCAGCTCGACGAGAAGACCCCGGCCGACTACGGCGCCGACGTCAAGCCGCGGCTGAAGGTCATCAAGACCGAGGAGCCGAGTGGCCGCAAGGCAGGCGTCAAGGTCAAGAGCGTCGCCGAACTGATCGACAAGCTCAAGAACGAAGCCGGCGTGCTGTAAGCGATCGGGAAAGGAACAAGAAAAATGGCTATTCTCCTCATCGCAGAACACGACAACGCAACGCTTTCCGACCAGACCGCCAAGGCGCTGTCGGCCGCCCTGCAGATCGGCTCGGACGTGCATGTGCTGGTTGCCGGCAAGGGCGCCAAGCCGGCAGCGGACGCTGCCGCCAAGCTCAAGGGCGTGAGCAAGGTGCTGCTGGCCGAAGCCGACGAACTCGCCGAGCGCCTCGCCGAGCCGACGGCAGCACTGGTTGTGTCGCTGGCGGGCGCTTACGACACCATCATCGCGCCGGCGACCTCGTCGGGCAAGAATGTCGCGCCGCGCGTGGCTGCGCTCCTCGATGTCGCGCAGGTGTCCGAGATCATCGAAGTCGTATCGGCCGACACCTTCAAGCGCCCGATCTATGCCGGCAACGCTATCCAGACGGTGCAGTCGAGCGACGCCAAGAAGGTGATCACGGTTCGCACAGCCTCGTTCCAGGCAGCCCCCGAGGGCGGCTCGGCGGCGGTCGAGACCGTCAAGGCCGCGGCCAATCCCGGCCTCTCCACCTTCGTCGAGAACAAGCTTTCCGAGACCGACCGTCCGGAGCTGACCTCGGCCAAGATCATCATCTCGGGTGGTCGTGCGCTGGGTTCGGCGGAGAAGTTCCAGGAGGTCATCCTGCCGGTCGCCGACAAGCTCGGTGCAGCCGTCGGCGCCTCCCGCGCCGCGGTCGATGCCGGCTATGCGCCGAACGACTGGCAGGTCGGCCAGACCGGCAAGGTGGTTGCCCCCGATCTTTACATCGCGGTCGGCATCTCCGGCGCCATCCAGCATCTCGCCGGCATGAAGGATTCGAAGGTCATCGTCGCCATCAACAAGGACGAGGAGGCGCCGATTTTCCAGGTTGCCGACTACGGCCTCGTCGGCGATCTCTTCGTCATTCTGCCGGAGCTGCAAAAGGCGCTTTGACGCTTTCTGCCAAAGGTATTAAATGGTGAGGGTGGGGTAGACGAAGTCGCCCCGCCCTTTTAGTTTGCACCGCACAAAAAGCAGGCCGCAAAGGCGAAAAGCAATCCAGCAAAAGTGCGCAGCGGTTTTCCCGGGAAAAGCGCGTAGCGCTTTCCCTAGGGAATTGCGGTAAAATAAAAAGGTGGAGCGCTTTCGCAGTTCAAGCGGAAGGGCTCAGGACGGGATCGGTGTAATGAGCAAGATCGAGACGATCGGCATCATCGGCGCGGGCCAGATGGGCGGCGGCATCGCCCATGTCTCCGCGCTTTCGGGCTACAAGGTGCTGATCTATGATATTTCGCCCGACCGCATCGAGAAAGGCATCGCCACAATCAGCGGCAACATGGCCCGCCAGGTGGGGTCCGGCAAGCTCGACGAGAAGGTGCGCAACGACGCGATGGGCCGCATTTCGGCCGCGCCCGCGATGGCCGATCTTGCCGGCGCGGATCTGGTGATCGAAGCGGCGACCGAGGACGAGACGGTCAAGCGCAAGATCTACGCCCAGCTCTGTCCGCAGCTCAATCCCGAAGCCATCCTGGCGACCAACACCTCGTCGATCTCGATCACGCGGCTTGCCGCGCAGACCGACCGGCCGGAGCGGTTCATCGGCATACATTTCATGAACCCGGTGCCGCTGATGAAGCTGGTCGAACTGGTGCGCGGCATCGCCACCGAGGACCAGACCTTCGAGGCGGCAAAGACCTATGTGAAGCAACTCGACAAGACGATTACGGTCTCGGAGGATTTTCCGGCCTTCATCGTCAACCGCATCCTGCTGCCGATGATCAACGAGGCGATCTACACCCTCTATGAGGGTGTCGGCTCGGTCGACGCCATCGACACCGCCATGCGGCTCGGCGCCAACCATCCGATGGGGCCGCTGCAGCTGGCCGATTTCATCGGGCTCGATACCTGCCTGTCGATCATGCAGGTGCTGCATGACGGCCTGTCGGACTCGAAGTACCGTCCTTGCCCGCTGCTGGTGAAATATGTCGAGGCCGGCTGGCTCGGCCGCAAAACCGGGCGCGGTTTTTACGATTATCGCGGCGAGCATCCCGTTCCGACGCGCTGAGCGCATCGTCGGCGCAAATCAGGGGCAAGCCTTTCGGCGGTGACAGGCTCGATCAGGAGGCCGCGGCCAGCGGCTCTGTCCGGCCATCCACGATCCGTGCGTCGGGCGCCACGGAGACACAGCCACGGCCGGCCGCCTTGGCCGCATAGCAGGCCGCATCGGCTCTCGCGATGATCTCGTCGACCTCGCCGCAATTGGCATTGATCGCAGCCAATCCGATGCTGGCGCCGATCACGTGAGGACGGCCGTCCCAGGTGAAATCCAGGCCGCCGATCGCATCGATGATGGAGCGCGCCGCGATCTTGGCGCCGGCTGCTGAACCCGATTTCAGAATGACCGCGAATTCGTCGCCGCCGAGGCGAGCGACGATATCGTCTCGACCAAGCACGCCGCGAATCGCCACGGCAACCCGCTTCAGCAGCGCGTCTCCCGCCGCGTGGCCGCCCGTGTCGTTGACCAGTTTGAAGTGGTCGAGATCGATGAACATGAACTGATGTCCGCTGGCTCCGGCCGACTTTGTCGTGTCGCCGGTCGACTTTGTCGTGTCGGCGGTGCCGTCCTTGCGCGCCTGGCCGACTAGGCCCTCCATGGCGCGGATGAAGCTCGAGCGATTGGCAAGGCCGGTCAGCGCATCGTGTGCCGCGGCGTGCGCCAGTTGGCGCTGCAGCGCGCGCGCATCGGTAAAGTCCTGGAAGACGATGACCAGCCCGCAGAATTCGTTCCGTTCGTTGATGATCGGCGACACGACCTGACGGATGCTGCAGCGCGTGTCGTCGCGCCGGATAAGGACGGCGCGGCTGTTCTGGTCGGCCGGCGCCTGAACGCCAACCACGGGCCGGGTCACGCCAATCCTGTGCCCCGTCTCCTCGTCGACCGCCCAGTAGACATGGCCAAGCACCTTGCCGAGGGCCTCGCCGCCGGCAATCCCGGTCAGCTTTTCGGCGACCGGGTTCATGAAGGTGATGCGGTTTGCGGCATCGGTGCAGATGACGGCATCGCCGATCGATTGCAGCGTCACCCTCAGCCGCTCCTTTTCATCGGCAAGCATTGCCGCCGACACAGTGAGGCGCTCTTCGGCCTCCTTGCGACGGGTGATGTCGGTCAGGCTGCCAATGGCCCTGATCAGCCGTCCATCCTCGTCGCGTTCGATAGCCTTGCCGCGGTCGAGTATCCACATCCAGTGGCCATCCTTGTGGCGCATCCTGAATTCGGCCTCAAAGAACGGTGTCTTGCCCTCGAGATGAGCGCGATCCGCTTCGGCGACAGTCTCGCGATCGTCGGGATGAATCATCGTCAGCCAGCTGTCGGTGTCGCCATCGAGCTCGCCATCCGCATAGCCCAGCATCTTGACCCAGGTCGAGGAATAGGTCGTGCCGCCCTTGCGCATGTCGAGGTCCCAGACGCCTTGGCCGGCACCAGCCAGAGCAAAATTCCAACGCGTTTCCGCTTCGGCAATGCGCGCCTCGGCCTGCTTGCGCGCGTCGATGTTCTCGATTTGCGAGACGAGATAGAGCGGACGGCCGCTGTTTTCATCGCGAATGACCGAGCCGGCAAGATGGGCCCAGACGGGCGTTCCGTCCTTCCTGAGATAACGCTTCTCGAAGTGGAAGGAATTGACCGTGCCCGCCTTCAGATCGTCCATCGTCTCCCGCCCGATCTGCAGATCGTCGGGATGCGTGATCTGGAAGAAAGTCAGCGCCTCGATCTCTTCGCTTGTGTAACCAAGCATGGCGGCGAAGGCCGGATTGGTCTGGCGGATGCGACCGTCGAGACCGACAACCACGATGCCGATCGCCGAATCCTCCATGGCGCGGCGGAAGCGCAGTTCGCTCTCGGCAATCTGTTGGCGATCCCTGCTGATCCTGCGGACGGACAGGGCAGCGAGGAACAGCGCGCCCACCGCCATCGCCACCGCGATCTGCAGGCAGAGCTTCAACGCTTCGGTGCCGAGGTCCAGGCGCGAAAGCAGGATCGAGGTCGCCAGCACGCCCAAGCCGGCGACGAGCAACGCCAACCCTGCATGCCCAAGAGATTCTCGGCTGGTCAATCCTCGCCACATCACGATACGTGCCACCCCCGTGCGCAAACGCATGTTCTCGCATCAACCTTGGCGGATCGTTTTTAAGGAAAGGTTGCGTCCGGCATGCCGGCGTGGTCGCCAACCGGCAAACAATTGCCGGCATGATTAAGGATCGGTGCACGGGTCCGCGATCGTTACGAAACGCTACCAGCGTATGAAAAACCGTCCGCCGAGCGCACCGAGCAATGCGAGCGCTGCGATCGCTATCGTGTACCAGGGGGCGACGAAAAGCGGCGAGTCGTCGAAGCAGTGCGCGGCATAGAAGGTTGCCGCCAGCCCGCCGGCGAGCAGGCCCGCCACCGCACCGGCAAGCACCGGCCGTGTCGGCGCGCCATAGCGCAGCATCCACAGGAAGACGGCAAGCGGGCCAATACCGATCAGCGGGATGAAGCCCATGCAGAGCATCATGTTGTTGCCGACCATCCGTGTACCCCACAGCGCCTCCGGCACCATAAAAAGCTCCAGAAGCACCGCCACGGCTACCAGCACTGGCGCCGCGGCCATCCAGGCCATTGCCCGGCCCGTCGAGGCGCCCGGCGTCGACAAGGCACGGATCAGGGCGAAGGCGCTGACGGCCAGCACGATGGTGAAGACGAATTTGGAGAGGAAGCGCATCGTGTGCGCGGCCGCCATGAAGTCTGGGCGCGGGCCAATGGTCAGCAGGAAAACGATGGCCGCGATCACCGCCCCCGCACCGGCGGCCAGCCACCAGGCCGATTGCAGCGGCATCGCCTTGCTGCTTGCATCGGCGTCCAGCGCCTTGATGAGATCGTCCGTCCTCATGTCATTCCCGCCCGAACCGCCCCTACCCGAATCGCTTGGCTATCGCGGCAAGTCCGCGATGCAGCGACACACGCACCGCCGTCTCGCTGATGCCGAACTTCGCCGCCGTCTCACCGATGGACCGCCCTTCCACCGACACGGCCGAGACCACGGCGCGCTGTGCCGGCGACAGGCTGTGCAATGCCCGGTTGATGTCTCGCTCGCTGACGGTCTCGGTTTCCGGCTCGGCGAACGTCTCGGCGATATCGTCGATGTCGATCTCGATGCGCCGTCCGCGCCGCCGGAACGCATCGATCAGCTTGAAGCGGGCGATCGCGTAGATCCACGGCAACACCGGCGCATCCTGGCGCCAGGTATGTCGTTTCACATGAATGGCCAGCAAGGTTTCCTGCACGACATCCTCGGGATCGACCCCGCCCAGCACGATCTTGCGCCTGGCAAAACCGCGAACCAGCGCGGCAATCCGGTGCAGAAAGTCGGCGTAAGCCCTTTCATCTCCCGCGATGGCGGCCCGCATCAGCCGGGAAAGTTCGGCCTCGTCCTTGCCGCTCACAAGAGTTCACTCCCCCGAATTTCGCGTCTCGGCGCTGATTTGTTACGTGGCCGGCGAAATAATGTCCAAGCCAAACTGCCGGCAAATCACGAAAGTTTGCTGCACACTGCGCGCCGATCGCCAGTGCGATATTGCCCCGCGCTCTTGTTCTTGAACTCAAGGCTTGGCGCCGAACATGGCATCCCGGAAAGACCTGAAGCCCTTTCGAACGGTCAGCTTCATTCGTCTGCGACGGTACTTGTTTCTCAGGCGGCCCAAGATCTGGAGATGTGTCTCATCGATATCCGGAGTGGATAGGGGATCGTTAGCATATGGCAGCTGTGCCAAGGCATCTGCATGCATGTTGGCGTAAGGCAACGAATCATATCTGTCGAAGGGTGTGGGAGGGTCGTTCAATACAGTGGGATTGGTGTTGATCTCGAAAACCTGGATGCGACCATCGACAATGGTGTAGTCGATCCTGCCATATGAGATCCCCGCCTTCTCGAAAATCGGCATCAGCTCTACCGCATGCGGATTGTCGCGCACAAAGGCGGTATGCTCGACCCGATGTTGCCCCGACATACCGCCTCCCTGTACCTTTATGAACCACTCCTTGCTGGCGAAGCAGTGTTGCGCATAACTGCGCTCGCCGATCCGATATGCCGAGTATTTTCGGTAGCTGCCATCGGCACCAGCCTTTGCTCCAAACTCCACCACCATGGGGCGAACAAAATTCATCGTACCCAGGTTCGAGAGCGCCTCGCCGAGTTCCGCCGGCGATTGCAACAGCGGCGGCACTTTATAAGCGGCGCCCGTCTCGTCACGCAGAAAGACAGGAAAACGCATTCCCGCCGGCAGAATTTCGGGTCTGTATACATTGAAATCATTGATGCCGTCCGCGAACAGCATACGCAATAGATCGAAACGCTGAAGGCTTTTTCGCGGATGGTTGAGTTGAAACAGATCAGGCTGCTGCGACTTCATTCGCTGGCTGAGATTGGAGCATGCTTCAATCTCTGCTTCGCTCAGTCGGTCCAAATCCGTCCAAAGAACGGTGCCTCTGGAAATCTCAAGCAGATGCGCCCGTTCGTCATAGGGGACAAAGCGCACAGAATCCTGCAAATCAGTTCGAAAATAGAGTAGCAGGCTTGCCAGGGTATAGGCATGCAAGCGATGGCAAACATAGAAGATCATGAGACAACCCGCCCCTACTCATGCACCCATCAACAGCTGGTATCAGAAAATTATCGATTCGATATCGCAATTACGAGCGGCCTTTCGACGATGAAGATGATCGTATTTCAACAACTTGTGGCAGACGACGTTCCGGGCATGGCCGCGATGGAGGCCGCAGCCTGGGGACGACTCGGTGCCAGCGAAAAAACAATTCACCACCGGCTTTCGCTCGGGCATACAATGATCCTGGCCATGGTTGAGAACCTTGTTGCAGGCGCGATCTGCTTCGTGGAAACCAGCCAAGATCCGCACGATACGGGAAGGTTCCCCAAGACCTTCTCCGCCTACTCTTCGCTTGTCAGGAGCCAACCTGCACGGTCACTCTACGTTTACAATCTTGGTGTGCGACCCGAATTCCGCGGCACCGACATGGCACGCCGCCTGTTGTCGCAAATGTCTGACTATGGCCGGCAGGTCGGTGCGCGTTGGTTGGTCGGCGACGGACGTTGCCCGTCCTACGCGGGAGCACAGGACGAGTTGCCCGACAAGGTTCGGCCGGATCCGGAATTTCGTCGGACCATCGACGATTGGCACCGGACCGGTGTCATGCCTTCGGTGGAATCAATAACGAGGGATCCGCTACTGCGGTTCTATAACCGTGTTCTCCGGTGCGAATTTCTACATCTCGCGTCCGATTTTCTACCTGAAGACATGAGTTCCGGCGGATTTCGCGTTATCTTTGCTGTCGATCTTGCCCGATGACAGATCAAGCTGATCTATTTGACCCCATTGCCCATGGCAGCGATGCGTTTCCCGAATTCGCCCGTCGTCGGAGTTCAGGAGGCGCCAGTTGGGGCAAACCTCCTTATCCCGAGGTCGGTGAAGCCTTCTACGTGTTCAGCCATGCGCTTGTTTCCCAGGCCTTGAAACACCCGCTGTTGCTGCAGGCACCGCCGGGCGCCTATCAGGAGGTCAGGCAAAAGATCAGCGCCAATCCGGCCCTGGACCTGTTGACCCGTTCCATGCTGCTGTCCGACCCGCCGCGGCACATGCGCCTGCGCCGCCCATTGGCTGGTTCGCTAAGCTTTTCCTCCAGCAATGGGCTGTTCGACCGGCTTGCGGCCAAAGCGTCGGAACTTACGCAGGCAGCTGTACAAAAACCGGAGTTCGACGCGGTTCGTGATATAGGCCTGCCGCTATCGTTTTCAGGCCTGGAACAGATCCTTGGTATCGACATGGACGATCCCTGGCGGATTGGCGCCGACGCACAGCTTATGGCCAACGCCCTGGAAATAAGGGCCGGAGGCGTAGACGAAGACGCAAACGATGCCTGCCGCCGGTTGGAGGCATGGGTATCCAGCGTAATAGAACACGGTGCTGTGCGCCCAAACGGTATTTCAGCTCAGATGCTTGCCGAAGTCGAGGCTGGCCGCTGGCTGAAAGACGATGCCATTGCAAACATCGTATTCCTGCTCTTTGCCGGGCAGGCGACAGTCGTCGATACCTTCGGCAATGCGCTGGTCGCGCTTGCACGCTTCCCTGAACAGCTTTCGCTGCTTGCAGATGGGAAAGTCAGTTGGTTTTCAGCAGCCGAAGAGCTGCTCCGTTTTTGCGCTCCGGTTCACTATGCCGGAGCGCGTATCGCCGCGGAAGATTTGCAGTTTGGTGGCGCAACCATAAAAGCCGGGCAGGCCGTTGTACCCGTGCTGGCGAGCGCCAATCGAGACATTTCTGTTTTTCCGGCGGGCGACCGGTTGGATTTGGGTTCCGGCATTTCGTCGGCCCTTGCCTTTGGCACCGGACTGCATGCCTGTCTGGGTCAACACGTCGCCCGGTTAGAAATGGCTGTACTGCTGGAGGCCTTGTTCACGCAGGCCAAAGGCTGGTGCTTGGATCTTCCCAGGGTCGTCAGGCGGCATTCGGTGCTTTTCCACGGTTTGCAAGCCGCCCCATTCATCCGGTCGGCCGATCAAACATCGGGTTGAATTCGGCACGCCATTCGCGTCACTTCATCACTTGGAATTGTGAGCCCGACATCAAGCGTTTGTGCTTCAGCGGCCGATTGAAGCAGATCACCAATGTTGACTAAGGCTGTCAGGTATCGGTAGGTGAGCCGGTGCCAACCGAACTTTAGGACAATGACATGAAATACGCTCTTTCCACCCTCGCCAGCGCCACCGCGCTGGCAATCTTGCTGATCGCCAGCCCGTCGATGGCCGAGGATGCCGGCATCATTGTCTACAACGCCCAGCACGAAAGCCTGACCAAGGCGTGGGCCGAAGGCTTCACCAAGGAAACCGGCATCAAGGTCACCGTGCGCAATGGCGGCGACAGCGACTTCTCCAACCAGATCGTCGCTGAGGGCACTGCTTCGCCGGCCGACGTGTTCCTGACGGAAAACTCGCCGGCCATGGTGCTGGTCGAGACGGCCGGCCTGTTCGCGCCGGTCGACGCCGACACGTTGGCACAGGTTCCCCAGGACTATCAGCCGGCCAGCGGCAAATGGGTCGGCGTTGCCGCGCGCAGCACGGTCTTTGCCTATAACAAGACCAAGCTGACCGCCGACCAGTTGCCCAAGTCGATGCTTGACCTCGCCGATCCGAGCTGGAAGGGCCGTTGGGCCGCCTCCCCGTCAGGCGCCGATTTCCAGGCCATCGTCAGTGCCCTGCTCCAGCTCAAGGGCGAAGCCGCTACCGCCGACTGGCTGAAGGCGATGAAAACCAACTTCACCGCCTATAAGGGCAACAGCACGGTGATGAAGGCGGTCAATGCCGGCGAGATCGAAGGCGGCGTGATCTATCACTATTACTACTTCGGCGATCAGGCCAAGACCGGCGAAAACAGCGGGAATGTCGAGCTGCACTATTTCAAGAACCAGGATCCGGGCGCCTTCGTCTCGATCTCCGGCGGCGGCGTGCTGGCTTCGAGCAAGCATCCGAAGGAAGCCCAGGCATTCCTGAAATGGCTGACCGGCAAGGGCGGCCAGGACGTGCTGAAAACCGGCGATTCCTTCGAATACGCTGTCGGCAAGGGTGCGGACTCCAACCCGAAGCTGGTGCCGCTCGCCGATCTGCAGGCGCCGAAGGTCGACGCCACGACGCTGAACTCCAAGAAGGTCACCGACCTGATGACGGCAGCCGGCTTGCTTTAGTTGCCATTCGTCCTAAAAGGACACCCGACCACGCTCCCGCGGGAATTCGCCTTCCGCGGGAGTGATTTTGTTTTTCGAGATGGCATTCGTCGATGACGACACGCTGTGTTCCCGACCGTGATCGCGGTCTTTCAATTGCTGCCGCTGGACGGCAGCGGCACGGCGTCTGACCTGATGCAGTCCGCGGTCGATCTCGCGCGTTCGGGCCTGCCTTCGGGCACAGGCCGAAGGGCCCGGCGACGCGCACCGCTTTGGCTGGTCCTCGCCGCCATCTTCGTTGCGCTGCTGGCGCTGGTGCCGCTCGCCTTCATCATCTGGATCGCGGTGCAGACCGGCTGGGAAACCGTCTCGGCGCTGGTCTTCCGGCCGCGTGTCGGCGAGCTTCTGGTCAACACCGTCCTGCTGGTCGCGCTCTCCGTGCCGATCACCATCGTGCTGTCGGTTGCGCTGGCCTGGCTGACCGAGCGCAGCGACCTGCCGGGCGCCCGGCTCTGGGCCTGGCTCTGCGTGGCGCCGCTCGCCATCCCGGCCTTCGTGCACAGCTATGCCTGGGTCACCATGGTGCCGGGACTGCACGGCCTGTGGGCCGGCGTGCTGGTTTCCGTGATCGCCTATTTCCCGTTCCTGTATCTGCCGGTGTCGGCGGCATTGCGCCGTCTCGATCCCGCCCTCGAGGACGCTGCCGCCGCACTCGGCCTTGGACCCCGGCGCGTGTTCTGGCGGGTCGTGCTGCCGCAATTGCGGCTCGCCATCTGTGGCGGCTCGCTGCTGGTCGGCCTGCATCTGCTGGCCGAGTACGGCCTCTATGTCTTCATCCGCTTCGACACCTTCACCACGGCGATCGTCGACCAGTTCCAGTCGACCTTCAACGGACCGGCCGCCAACATGCTGGCCGGCGTGCTGGTCAGTTGCTGCTTCGTGCTGCTCGGCCTCGAAGTGCTGGTGCGCGGCGAGGAGCGCTATGCCCGCGTCGGCTCAGGTGCGGCGCGCCATCAGCAACGCACGAGCCTCGGACGCGCCACCATCCCGAGCCTGCTCTTGCTTGTCGTCACCACGCTTTTGGCGCTCGGCGTGCCGTTCGTCACCATCGGCGGCTGGCTTGCCGCCGGCGGCGCCGCTGTCTGGCGCCTGGACGAAATCGGCCTGGCGCTTGGGCAGACGCTGTTCCTGGCGGTCGCCGGCGCCTTGCTGGCCACCGTCGCCGCCATGCCGATGGCCTGGATCTCGATCCGCGCGCCGGGGCCATTGCAGCGCCTGCTGGAGGGCTGCAACTACATTGTCGGCTCGTTGCCCGGCGTCGTCATTGCGCTGGCGCTGGTCACCATCACCGTGCGCATCGCGCTGCCGCTCTACCAGACCCTGTTCACGATCCTGGTGGCCTATGCGCTGATGTTCCTGCCGCGCGCGCTGGTCAGCCTGCGGGCGTCGATCGCGCAGGCGCCGGTCGAACTCGAACGCGCTGCTTCCAGCCTCGGCCGGCCGCCGCTGCAGGCGCTGTGGTCGACCACGATCCGCCTGTCGGCGCCAGGTGCCGCGGCCGGCATGGCGCTGGTGGCGCTCGGCATCATGAACGAACTGACCGCCACCCAGATGCTGGCGCCGAACGGCACCCGCACGCTGGCGATGGCGTTCTGGTCCTACAGTGGCGAGATTGATTATGCCTCGGCGGCACCCTACGCCTTCATCATGGTGGCGATGTCGCTTCCCTTGACCTGGCTGCTCTATGTCCAGTCGAAACGGATGGCCGGACGATGAGCTTTCTCGAAATCAGCGGCCTGCACAAGCACTACGGTCCGGTGGCCGCTCTTGCCGGCGTCGACCTGAGCGTCGCCAGTGGTAGCCGCACGGCGATTGTCGGTCCGTCCGGCTGCGGCAAGACGACCTTGCTGCGGCTGATCGCCGGCTTCGAGGCCCCGGACCAGGGCCGCATCACGCTCGATGGCGAGGTGCTGGCCAATGGCGGCGCGGCGGTACCAGCGCATCGCCGCGGCATCGGCGTGGTGGCGCAGGACGGCGCCCTGTTCCCGCATCTGACCATTGCCGACAATATCGGCTTCGGCATGGCCCGAGGCGAGGACAAGCGCGCTGAGCGCATCGTCGAACTCGCCTATATCGTCGGGCTCGACAAGGCGATCCTCAAACGCCGCCCGCACGAACTCTCCGGCGGCCAGCAGCAGCGTGTGGCATTGGCCCGCGCCATGGCGATGAAGCCCAGGCTGATGCTTCTGGACGAGCCGTTCTCGGCGCTCGATACCGGCCTGCGCGCCTCGATGCGCAAGGCGGTAGCCGAGCTGCTGGAAGCCGCCGGCATCACCACCATCCTGGTGACGCACGACCAGGCCGAGGCGCTGTCCTTCGCCAGCCAGGTCGCGGTGATGCGCGACGGCAAGTTCTCGCAGATCGGCACGCCGCGCGAACTCTATCTCAAGCCGAAGGACAGGATGATCGCCGAATTCCTGGGCGACGCCATCATCCTGCCGGCCAAGATATCGAATGGCTTCGCCAACTCGCCGCTCGGCCGCATCGCGGTCGACACCAATGACAGCCGCGATATCGCCCGCATCATGCTTCGCCCGGAGCAGATCGCGCTGAAGAGAACGTCGCGCGAGGGCATGTCCGGCACCTCGGACATGCTGTTCGGCGAAGTGACGGAATCGGAATTCGCCGGCTCGATGTGCACGGTCGCGGTGCGGCTCTTGAACAATGCCGATCCGCCCGATGCGGCAGCGATCGGCAACACGCCGCTGGTCCTGCGCAAACCGGGCATGGACGCGCCGGCGGTCGGCGAGATCGTCCGGCTGACCGTATCGGGAAAGGCGCATGTCTTCGCCTGAACGCCGTATGCGGTTAACCGACGCGCTTTCCTGCCTGATCGAACCAGTGCAGCTTTTCTGCCTTGGCAACCACGCGCAATTGGTTGCCAACCGTGGCGGTGGCGCGACCCGCGACACGCACGACGATGCGGTTGCCGCCTGCCGCACAGTGAAGGAAACTTTCGGCGCCTACCGGTTCGACTGCCTCGACCAGCGCCGGCAGAACGAGCGCGCCGGACGGCGCCTCCGCATTGAAGGTGACGTCGGCATCCTCGGGCCGAAAACCGAGGGTCGCAGCTCTTGCCTCCCGAGGCGCGAAAGCGATCGCCGTGCCGTCTGCGAGCACCGCGCCCGAGGCGCCTTCGGTCAGTGCCAGGAGATTCATCGGCGGCGCGCCGATGAAGGAAGCGACGAAGGTCGAGGCCGGTCTTTCGTAGACGTCGAGCGGCGCCCCCATTTGCTCGACCAGTCCGGCATTCATGACGACGAGAATGTCGGCCAACGTCATCGCCTCGAGCTGGTCATGCGTGACATAGACCGACGTGATGCCAAGCGAGCGTTGCAGGTTCTTTATCTCGACCCGCATCTGGCCACGCAATTTGGCATCGAGATTGGAGAGCGGCTCGTCGAACAGGAAAAGCCTCGGGTTGCGCACAATGGCACGACCCATGGCGACACGCTGGCGCTGGCCGCCGGAAAGCTCCCGCGGGCGGCGGTCGAGCAGCGCCGAAAGTTCCAGTATTTTCGCCGTCGCGCGAACCCGGCTGTCGATCTCGTCTTTCGGCGTGCCGCGGTTGCGCAGCCCATAGGCCATGTTGTCGTAGACTTTCATATGCGGATAGAGCGCATAGTTCTGGAACACCATGGCGATGTCACGCTCGGTCGGACCGATTGAATTGACGATCTTGCCGTCGATCGCAACTGTTCCCGAGGAGATGGTTTCGAGCCCGGCGATCATTCTGAGCAGCGTGGACTTGCCGCAGCCGGATGGGCCGACCAGCACGCAAAGCTCCTTGTCGGGAACGGCGATGGAAACGCCTTTCACGGCCTCGAAACCGCTGGGGTAGACCTTCTTCACATCCTTCAGATCGACGGTCGCCATCAGCTTCTCACTTTTCGGAATCGACCAGGCCGCGAACGAACCAGCGTTGCATCAGCACCACGACCAGGATCGGCGGCACGATGGCCAGCATCGCTGTGACCATGACCAGGTTCCATTGCGTATCGGCATCGGCGAAGGAGACCATCTTTCTGAGCGCGATGACGATCGTGTTCATGTTGCTGCTGTTGGTGACGAGCAACGGCCATAGATACTGCGTCCAGCCATAAATGAAGAGGATGACGAACAGCGCCGCGATATTTGTCCGCGACAACGGCAACAGGATATCGAAGAAGAAGCGCCACGGCCCCGCACCGTCGACACGCGCCGCCTCCACCAGCTCACCTGGAATGGTCATGAAAAACTGTCGAAACAGCAATGTGGCGGTGGCCGAGGCGATCAGCGGGATGATCAAGCCGGCATAAGTGTCGATCATGCCGAGATCGACCATCACCTTGTAGGTCGGCAGGATGCGCACCTCAACGGGAAGCATCAGGGTGATGAAGATCAGCCAGAAGAAGACCATCCGCAGCGGAAAACGGAAGAACACGATCGCATAGGCCGACAGGATCGAGATGAAAATCTTCCCCACCGCGATGCCGAGCGCCATGACCGTGGTGTTGAGCAGCAATCGACCGACGCTGACGCCGCCGATGCGACCGACACCGCCGAACAGCGCTTCGGCGTAATTGTTCCAGAACTGATCGCCGGGCAGGAGCGGCAATGGCGGCCTGAGGATCGTTTGCAGCGTCTGCGTCGAGGCAACGAATGTGTAGTAGATCGGGAAGGCGACGATCAGTATGCCGAGGATCAGCACGACGTGGGCGATGACGGTGCGGAGCGGTGACTGGCCGATCATCGCTCGCCCTCAGCCGTAATGGACTTTGCGTTCCACGTAGCGGAACTGGATGGCCGTGAGCGAGATGACGATGACCATCAGGATGACCGACTGCGCCGCCGAGTCACCGAGGATCAGATTGACGAAGCCGTCATTGTATACCTTGTAGACCAGCGTCTCAGTCGTCTTGCCCGGACCGCCTCCGGTGACGGCATGGACGATGCCGAACGTGTCGAACAGGGCATAGACGGTGTTGACGACCAGCAGGAAGAAGGTCGTCGGCGCAAGCAGCGGGAAGACGATGGTCCAGAATCGCTTGGTCTCGCCGGCGCCGTCCATGGCCGCCGCCTCGATCAAGGCTTTCGGCACCGCCTGCAGGCCGGCGACGAAGAACAGGAAATTGTAGCTGATCTGCTTCCAGGCAGCGGCGGACACCAGCAGGATCATGGCGTGGGTGCCGTTGAGAAGTGGATCCCAGGCGATGCCGAAACTCCTCAGCATGTAGGCCAGCGACCCGATCGACGGGTTGAAGAGGAACAGCCACAGCATACCGGCGATCGCCGGCGCCACTGCGTAGGGCCAGATCAAGAGCGTGCGGTAAAGACCTTTGCCGCGCACCACCTTCTCTGCCATGACCGCAAGCAGGAGCGCCACGCACATGGCGACGATAGCGGTCGCAAGGGAAAACACCACCGTGACCTTGATCGAGTTCAGGTAGGCCGGATCGGCAAGCACTTTCCTGAAATTGGCGAACCAGACGAACTTGGTCCTCAGTCCGAACGGGTCCTGCCTGAGCATGGATTGGTAGAACGCCTGACCGGCCGGCCAGTAGAAAAAAACGAGCGTGATGGCCAGTTGCGGCGCCACAAGCAGGTAGGGAAGGACCTTGTTGGGAAACACGACGCGAGGGGTCATGGAGCCACTCCGAGGTGATGAGGCGGGCGGCACCATGTGGCACCCCTCTTCGCCAAGATGGCTTTGATGAGCGTTTCGGCGTTGGCGTCATCGAGCATTGGCGAAATCGCAAGGGACGGCAAAACTCCCCTCGCCGAGGGGAGACGCCTGGCAGGACAGGTGGGTGCGCCGTAGAGCAAGGACCTGCGCTCGCTCTAATTCCCCAGCGCTTCCTTGATCGCCGCATTGCCACGCGTAACCGCATTGTCGAGCGCCTGCTGTGCGGTTTGCTGGCCGGCGAGCATCTTCTCGAACTCCTCGTTCTGGATATCGCGCACCTGCGGCAGGTTCGGCAGACGTACGCCCTTGGAATTGTCGGTCGGCGCCTTACCCGTCATCTGCAGGATCGGGGTCTCGCGACCGACGTTCTTGTCATAGAAACCGGACTTCTTGGTCGCTTCATAAGCCGCCAGCGTCACCGGCAGGTAACCCGACTTCTGGTGCAGGTATTCTTGCACCTCGGTCTTCGACAGGTAGGCGAAGAAGGCCGCGACGCCCTTGTATTCCTCGTCGGATTTATCAGCGAAAACCCACAGGCTGGCGCCACCCGGCGTCGTGTTCTGCGGCGCGCCCTTGGCGTCGCTGTCATAGGGCAATTGGCCGATGCCGTAATTCATGCCGGACTTGACGATATCGCCAAGTCCGCCGGAGGATTCGGTCATGATCCCGCATTCGCCCGCAAGGAATATCTGCTTGGCTTCCGAGGTGCGGCCGCCATATTTGAAGGTGCCGTCCTTGGCGAGGTCTGCGAGCGCTTGGAAATGGTTGACGAAAATCGGCGCATTGATCTTGAGCTCGACATCGCCGCCGGCCAGACCGTTCTGCTGGGTGGCCCATGACACGTCATTCCAGGCCGCGAAATTCTCCAGATGGATCCAGGTCAGCCAGGTCGAGGTGTAGCCGCAGGCGGCTGCGCCGCTCGCCTTGATCTTCTTGGCGTCTTCCCACACCTCATTCCAGGTCTTGGGTGGGCTGTCGACGTCGAGACCAGCCTTCTTGAAGATATCCTTGTTGTAATAAAGGATCGGCGAGGAGGAGTTGTAGGGGAAGGAGAGCATGGTGCCGTCCGGCTTCGAATAATAGCCGACTATGCCTGGCAGATACTGGCTCTTGTCGAAGGTCATTCCAGCGCTGGTCAACACATCGGCTGCCGGCTTGATTGCGCCTTCGGCTGCCATCATCACGCCGGTACCGACGTCGAACACCTGCATGATATCGGGCGCCTGGCCCGCGCGGTAGGCGGCGATGCCGGCATTCAGCGTCTCGGGATACGTGCCTTTGAACACCGGAACGAGTTCATAGTCGCTCTGGCTGGCATTGAAATCTTTGGAGATCTTGTCGACAACTTCGGCATTGGCGCCAGTCATGGCGTGCCACCAACTGATCTGCGTGACAGCAAAAGCGGAGGTTGAGGAAAGCAGCATAAAGGTGGCGGCAACACCGGCCGCGAAGCCGAAGGACTTCATGTTTCATCTCCCGTTTGTCATTGGCGAAAGGGGCACTCCCGCAAAGGCAATATGTGTCGCTCGTGACAATCAGACAACGGTTTTGTTGCAGATCGACGAACTTCACCCTTTACCTCACGCCACCCTCGCCTCCGCTTTGAGACATGGAAAGCCACACGGTTAGCCGGCTTAGCGCGACGACAAGCGCGCCAGGAACTACCATCGGAACTGCCAAGCTGGCTTCGGCGTGTCAGCCCTGATTGCAGCCGCCGCAACCCGAAGAGACACGCCAAGGTTGCAGGCGACTTTATCGATCCCTCAACGGCAACGCGCTACTCAATCCTGCTGCCCTGTTTATTTCCAAAGATCAGGTGAAATAAAATGCTGACGGTCTACAATTGTATCGTCAACGAACACGATCTGAGACTGGTCGCACTTGCCGCGCTGATCTGCGGAATTTCCTGTTTCTCTGCCGTCAACCTGCTTCATCACATAAGCCGCTCCACCGATCGGAACCGGCTTGCCTGGCTGATGATCGCGGCCACTTCGACCGGCTTCGGCATCTGGGCAACGCACTTCATCGCCATGCTCGCATTCACACCGGGCATACCCAGTGCTTACGATCCCGCACTCTCCGTGCTTTCGCTCGCTGCTTCGGTCACTCTGACGGCAGCCGGCATGTGGATCGCCACCTTGCGGAATGAGTTCGATTATCATCTCGTCGGCGGCGCCGTGCTGGGCGGCGGTATCGCGGCCATGCACTACATTGGTATGGCGGCGTTCGAGGTTCAGGGCCGCATCGAGTGGAACCTGTTGCTTGTCGCCGTTTCCCTTCTGGCCGGCGTAACGCTCGCGGCGCTGGCGCTGCGTGTCGTGCAGCGCCGCCCCTCCCTGAAGGCGACATCCGGCGGCGCGGTGCTGCTGACGCTGGCAATCTGCACCCTGCATTTCATCGGCATGGGTGCCGTCTCGATCTTCCCCGATCCCTCGATCGTCATATCCGAATACACGATCGAGCCGACCTCGCAGGCTTTCGCCGCCGCCGCCGCCACATTGGTGATTCTGGTCCTGTCGGCATCGGCGCTGTGGATCGATTTGCGCTTCCGTCGCCAGAAGCTCGAGGTCGACCGCATGCACGGCCTGGCCAATGCCGCCGTGGAGGGGCTGATCGTCTGCGACGGCAACCGCATCATCAGTGCCAATGACAGCATGGCGACATTGACGGGCATCGCAACAGCGACGCTGAACGGAATGCAGCTTGGCGATCTCTTCGGATCCGACATGTCAGGCTTCGGCGAACAGCCGCAGGAGGCCGAATTGAGCGGCCGCGATGGCACGAGCATTCCTGTCGAGCTGATCGCCAGGAGCATCGACTACTGTGGCAAACCGCACAACGTGGTCGCGGTCCGCGACATTCGCGAGCGCAAGAAGGCGGAACAGGAGATCCTGCGGCTTGCCCATTTCGATCCATTGACCGGACTGGCCAATCGCCGCAGCTTTTCCGGCCGGCTGGAGACGGAAATTGCTGCGATGGGCCGGACCAGGAAAGGCGGCCAGCTTGCGCTTCTGCTGCTCGATCTCGACCGGTTCAAGGAGGTCAACGACCTGTATGGGCACGGCGCGGGCGACGCCATGCTGCAGAAGGTTGCGCATTGCGTTACCGGCATTCTTCGCCAAGGACAGATGGTGGCGCGACTGGGCGGCGATGAGTTCGCCATCATCGCGCCGAACCTGACCGACCCGTTGGAGGCGGGCCGTATCGCCGACGCGGTGCTGACCGCCATGCGCGAGGAAAACCGGCTTTCTGTCGGCGGCGGCCTTGTGTCGGCCAGCATCGGCATAGCGCTGTATCCATCGGATGCCGAGAACCAGGCCAGCCTGATAAGCCACGCCGATACGGCACTCTACCGGGCCAAGACCGAAGGCAAGGACACCTACCGTTATTTCGAAGCTTCGATGGGGGCCGAGGCCCGCGACAAGCGCGTGATGGAGCACGAGCTGCGCCAGGCGGTCGCACGCCAGGAGTTCTACCTCGTCTACCAGCCGCAGAAAGAGATCAGCAGCGGAAAGATGGTCGGCTTCGAAGCGCTGGTCCGCTGGCGGCATCCGACGCGCGGCGACGTGTCGCCGAGCATATTCATCCCGGTGGCCGAAGACAGCGGAGCCATTGGCCAGATTGGCGAATGGGTGCTGACGGCTGCCTGCGAGGAAGCCGCCCGCTGGGGAAATCCGCTGACGGTGGCCGTCAACGTTTCGGCGGTGCAGCTCCACAACACGAATTTCAGCCGCAAGGTCCACGAAACCTTGCTGAATTCCGGCCTGGCGCCCGGCAGGCTCGAGCTTGAGATCACCGAGACGGCGCTTGTTAAGGACATGCCGCGGGCACTGGCCACCTTGCGGCAGGTCAAGGCGCTGGGCGTGCGCGTCGCCATGGACGATTTTGGAACAGGCTATTCCTCGCTCTCCAACCTTCGCGCCTTCCCCTTCGACAAGATCAAGATCGATGGCTCCTTCATCAAGTCCGTCGACAAGAACGGCCAGGTCGCGGCGATCGTGCGCGCCGTCCTGGGACTTGGACGCGGTCTCGGCCTGCCGGTTCTGGCGGAAGGTGTCGAGACGCTCGGCGAACTGAAATTCCTGGACGCCGAAGCCTGCGAGATCGGCCAGGGCTATTACATCGGCAGGCCAGCTCTCATCGAGGAATTCGGCGAGCTGACCGGTGTCGTCGCACCCGCTGTCGGCAGCAAACCCGCCACCTTGCGCGACAGAAGCGTTCTGGCCTTCGCACCCGCGCCTGTCCTCAATAGGGCTTAAAAACTCTCGGGCTTGAGTGCCGTCTCGATCAGCCGCCTGGCGTCCGGCCCCGACCATTCGGCCGGGCCGTTCATATGGGCGATCAGGCAGCCTTCGCCGTCGATCAGCATGGTAACGGGAAGGCCTAGCGCCAGGCCGCGCTTCTTGAGGTCGTTGAACAGCGCCATCGTCGAATCCCGGTAATAATCGAGCGTCGTGACGCCGGTATCGCTGAGGAACTTCTTCGGCTTCACATCGTCGCCGGCATCGACATTGACGGCGACCACTTCAAAGGAGTCGCTGCCCTTTTCCTTCTGCAGCGCATCGAGCGCCGGCATTTCGGCACGGCACGGCGCGCACCATGTCGCCCACAGATTGAGCAGCACCGTCTTGCCGGCATGATCGGCAAGCGTCATCGGCTTGCCGTCCGGGCCATTGAAGGCAAGGCTCTTCAGGGATTGTGGCGGATCGGCCGGCAAAAGTGCCGCAACCTCACCGGTGGCCGACGCCGCGATTTTCTTGGCGCGGTCGCTCTTGGCCGCGCAGGCGACATCGTCCTTGCTCTCATCCACGGCAGCTTGTGCCGGTGCATTGTTGCCAGACCGGCTCTCGCTGACATATACCGCGACCGCGCCCGCCAGCGCGCCCGCCACCAAGGCGGCGAGGATCAGGCGCGGGGCCGGGAAGAATCTACTACCGTCTGCCATTTTTTCAAAACTGCTCCGAAGCACGGGTTATAGCCATGAGCGACAAGAAAACCAGCAACCAGATGTGGGGCGGACGTTTTGCCTCGGGTCCGGCCGCGATCATGGAAGCGATCAACGCGTCTATCTCCTTCGACCGCAAACTCTATGCGCAGGACATCAAAGGCTCGATCGCCCACAGCGAGATGCTGGCGCAAACGGGCATTATTTCGGCGGCCGACCAAGAAAAAATTGCTGACGGGCTGAACACGATCCTGAAAGAGATCGAGGCCGGCAGCTTCGAGTTTTCGACACGGCTCGAAGACATCCACATGAACATCGAGGCGCGCCTCGCCGATCTGATCGGCCCGGCGGCCGGCCGGCTGCACACCGCCCGCTCGCGCAATGATCAAGTCGCAGTCGATTTGAGGCTGTGGGTCAAGGATGAGTGCTTTCGCGTCGCCGAGGCGTTGAAAGGGCTGATCGAGGCGCTGCTGGAGCGGGCCGAGGAGCATGCCGCGACCGTGATGCCGGGCTTTACCCATATGCAGGCGGCACAACCGGTGACCTTCGGCCATCACTGCATGGCCTATGTCGAGATGTTTTCGCGCGACCTGTCGCGTGTGCGCGATGCGATCGAGCGGATGGACGAAAGCCCGCTCGGTGCCGCGGCCCTCGCCGGCACCAGCTTCCCGATCGACCGTCACCGGACCGCCAAGGCGCTCGGCTTCCGGGAGCCGATGCGCAATTCGCTCGACAGCGTCTCGGATCGCGATTTCGCGCTTGAGTTCCTCGCTCTTGCCGCGATCTGCGCCACGCATCTGTCACGGCTGGCCGAAGAGATCATCATCTGGTCGACGCCGCAGTTCGGCTTCGTCAGGCTGTCGGACTCGTTTTCCACCGGCTCCTCGATCATGCCGCAGAAGAAGAACCCCGATGCCGCCGAACTGGTGCGCGGCAAGACCGGCCGCGTCACCGGTCATCTGGTCGGCCTGCTAACGGTGATGAAGGGCATGCCTTTGACCTATGGCAAGGATATGCAGGAAGACAAGGAATCGGTGTTCGACGCCGCCGAGACGCTCGACCTGATGCTGGCGGCGATGACCGGCATGGTCTCGGACATGACGGTCAACGCTGCCGCGATGAAGAAGGCCGCCGGCTCCGGCCACGCGACAGCAACCGACCTTGCCGACTGGCTGGTGCGCACGCTCGGCCTGCCGTTCCGCGAAGCGCATCATGTCACCGGCCGGGCGGTGGCGCTGGCCGAAGACAAGAAGGTGGGGCTGGAGAGGCTTTCACTGGAGGATTTGCAGTCGATCAATTCCGGCATCACGGCCGACATATTTTCGGTGCTGGCGGTGCAGAACTCGGTCAAGAGCCGCATCAGTTTCGGCGGCACCGCGCCGTCGGAAGTGAGGAAGCAGATCCGCGCCTGGAAAAAGCGGCTGGCGAAGGCGTAATGCCGGATATTGCGAGCAGTAATATCCCGGATATTTCGACGAGCAATATCTCGGGGTGCAATGCGCCGAGAACTCGGCTAAAAGCGGCGGCTGACAAACGTTTCGGACGGATGGATCGATGACCGGAAGCAGGATTTTGGTGACGCTGACGCTGCTGGTTGCGATCGCGGCCGTTTCGGCCTGCGGCAGGAGGGGCGCTCTCGACACGCCCTATGAGGCGGCCGTGCAGGCGCGCAAGGATGCCTCGAAGGCCCACCAGCCCGTGCCGCCGGAGCCGGAAAAACCGGTCAAGGACAAGAAATTCATCCTCGACCCGCTGATCTAGAGCCGACGAGAGCGGGGCCTTCCAACCCGATCTCATCGAGCCCCAACTTTCCGGAACCACTCTCGTGAACCATTTCGACTACCGCGACGGCGTGCTCCATGCGGAGGACGTGGCGATACCAGATATCGCCGCACAGATCGGCACGCCATTCTACTGCTATTCGACGGCCACCCTGACCAGGCACTACCGGGTGTTTGCCCAGTCCTTTGCCGGGCTCGACGCGCTGGTCTGCTACGCCATGAAGGCCAATTCCAACCAGGCCGTCCTGCGGACGCTGGCCAAACTCGGCGCCGGCGCCGACGTGGTTTCGGAAGGTGAATTGCGCCGGGCGCTGGCCGCCGGCATTCCGGCCGGCAAGATCCTGTTTTCGGGCGTCGGCAAGACCGCGCGCGAAATGGACTTTGCCCTTGCCGCCGGCATCCTTTGCTTCAACGTCGAGTCCGAGCCTGAACTCGAGCTGTTGTCGGCGCGGGCCACTGCCCTTGGCAAGGTGGCGCCGATCTCGCTGCGCATCAATCCCGACGTCGACGCCAAGACCCACAAGAAGATCTCCACCGGCAAGGCCGAGAACAAGTTCGGCATCCCGTGGCAGCGGGCGCGGCAGGTTTATGCCCGCGCGGCAAAGCTTCCCGGCATCAGGATCACCGGCATCGATACCCATATCGGCAGCCAGATCACCGAGCTGCAGCCCTTCGACGATGCCTTCGCCCTGCTTGTCGATCTCGTCGGCGCGCTACGGGCGGACGGCCATGCCATCGAGCATATCGATGTCGGCGGCGGGCTCGGCATTCCCTACCGCATCGACAACAACCCGCCGCCGCTGCCCGACGCCTATGCCCAGATCGTCAGGAAGCATGTCACCAAGCTCGGGCTAAAGGTGATGTTCGAGCCTGGCCGGCTGATATCAGGCAATGCCGGCATCCTCGTCTCGGAAGTGATCTTCGTGAAGGAAGGCGACGCCAAGAACTTCCTCGTCGTCGACGCCGCAATGAACGATCTCATCCGGCCGACGCTCTACGACGCCTTCCACGACATCCGTCCGGTCGTGCAGCCGCCGGCCGACACGCCGCGCATGATGGTCGACGTGGTCGGCCCGGTCTGCGAGACCGGCGACTATATCGGCCTGGACCGCGATCTGCCCAGGCTGAAGGCCGGCGACCTGATTGCCGTCTCCACCGCCGGCGCCTATGGCGCGGTACAGGCCGGCACCTACAACACGCGTCTGCTGGTTCCGGAAGTGCTGGTCGACGGCGACCGGTTCCACGTCGTGCGCCCACGCCTGACCTATGACGACCTGATCGGGCTGGATTCCATGCCCGACTGGCTTGCATAGAAGCGCCGGAAACACACCTACCCGTCACAGGGAGCAATCATGACGAACGGCATCACCGTCACACGCGAGCGCATTGCCGCAATGGAACCGCGCATCCGCCCCTATATCAGGCTCACGCCAGTGCTGCGCGTCGACATGGCCGACTTCGACCGGCCGCCGCTGGCCGTCGACCTGAAGCTCGAATGCCTGCAGCATTCCGGCTCGTTCAAGGCGCGCGGCGCTTTCACCAATCTCCTGGAGCGGCCGGTTCCCGACGCCGGTGTCGTCGCGGCATCGGGCGGCAACCATGGCGCGGCCGTCGCCTATGCCGCCATGCGGCTGGGCCATAAGGCGACCATCTTCGTTCCCGAGGTGAGCCCGGCGGCCAAGCTGGAACGGATCCGCAGCTACGGCGCCGAGCTGATCGTCGGCGGCGCCCGCTATGCCGAGGCGTTGGCGGCCAGCGAACGTTTCGCCGAGAAAACCGGCGCCTTGCAGATTCATGCCTTCAACCAGGAGGAAACGCTCGTCGGCCAAGGCACGCTCGGGCTCGAAATCGAGAGCGATTTGCCTAAGATCGACACGCTGCTGGTCGCTGTCGGCGGCGGCGGCCTGATCGGCGGCATCGCTGCCTGGTTTGCCGGCCGCATCCGCATCATCGCCGTCGAGCCGGAAGGAGCGCCGACGCTGCATCGCGCCTTCGAGGCCGGACACCCCGTCGACGCACCGGCCGAGGGCATCGCCGCCGATTCGCTGGCGCCAAAGCGCGTCGGCGAAATGATGTTCCCGATCGCCGAGGCCTTTGTCGAACGCTCGATCCTGGTCAGTGACGACGACATCATCGCCGCGCAGAAGGCGCTGTGGAACCGGGCTCGCATCATCTCCGAGCCGGGAGGTGCGGCCGCCTTTGCCGCGGTCCTGTCCGGCCGCTATGCGCCGGCGGCGGGCGAACGGGTCGCCGTACTGGTCTGCGGGGCGAATGCAGACCCCGCTACCTTCTAAAGGGGCCCACCAACTTCTGAAGGGTATGCAGGATGGAACGATAACGGCCACTTCACGTTTTTCCGAACTGCCTCGCCTTTGCCGTGTTTGCTGGTATTCTTTGAGTCGTGAGGCGTCGGGCTATCCTGCCCGCTCCACAGCATGATCCCGAAAAGTGAAATCCCTTTCGGAACAGATCATGCTCATAGGGATAGGGCCGCATCCCGGTTTCCGGGATAGGCTCAAGGAAGGGCGGCCGATGACGCAACGACCCACCTTCAGCAGCAATCGCGGCCTCGCCGGGCGGCTGGCCGTGAGCCGGCTGGCGACGCGGGTCTCGATGATGGTCGAGCGCGGCTGGCCGTTGCTGCTTCCGCTCGTCATCGTCGCCAGCCTGTTCCTCAGCATCTCCTGGCTCGGGCTGTTCTCCCGGCTGCCGGATATGGCGCGCATCGGCCTCGTCGCTGCTTTTGCCATAGCGGCACTGGCCGCGCTCTATCCGCTGCGCTTCTTCCGCCTGCCGGGCGCCGGCGAAATCGACCGCCGCATCGAGGCCGCCAATCAATTGTTGCACAGCCCGGTGCTGGTGCAGACCGACCGGCCCAGCGGCAGGGAAAGCAGCTTCTCGCAGGCGTTGTGGCGTGAACACCAGAAGCGCATGGCCGGAAAGCTCGACAACCTTGGCGCCGACCTGCCGCGCACGCGCGTGCCGGAGCGCGACCCCTGGGGGCTGCGCGCGGTGGCGGCCCTTTTGCTCGTTACCGCCTTCGCCTTCTCCTTCGGACCGACGGGCGGCAGGATCAGCGACGGCTTCAATGCCCATGGGACGCGCGATATCGTGCCGCCGCGCATCGATGCATGGGTGACGCCACCGGCCTATACCGGCAAGCCGCCGATCTTCTTGACCGCCGACGCAAACCAGGCGATCCCGACCTTTACGGTTCCCGAAGGCAGCGACGTTTCGCTGCGCGTGACGGGCGGCTCGGGCGAGGAAACGCTCGGCTATGCCGACAAGAATGGCAACGCCCGCGTCATCGACCCCGCTGCGCCGCAGACCGCCGCCAAGCCGGCTGCAAGCCCGGCGACGCCGTCCAAGGTGCGCCAGTTCACCAGCAAGCTGACCGGCGACGGCACGCTGACGCTGACGTCGGGCGAGGAACAGCTCGGCCGCTGGGCCTTCGCGGTCATATCGGACAAGCCGCCGCAGATCCGCTTCGTCGGCGAGCCCAAGCGCGCCGCCAATGGCGCCTTCGAGCTAAACTACCAAATCGACGACGACTATGGCGCCGCCACCGCCAAGGCGGTGTTCGCGCTCGCCGATCCGCAGGCGCCGAATGCGCGTCCGCTGTACGGTGCACCTGAAATGCCGCTGACGCTGCCGCGCCGCGGCGGCAAGTCGAACGCCGCCAGGACCTCCAAGGACCTGACCGAGCATGTCTGGGCCGGCAGCAGCATTAAGCTGACGCTGGTCGCCACCGACGATGCCGGGCACACCGCATCGAGCCAAACCAAGACGCTGCTGATGCCGGAGCGGCCTTTCGCCAATCCGCTGGCACGCGCCGTGATCGAACAGCGCCGCCTGCTGGCGCTCGACGCCAACGCCAAGCCGCGCGTGCTCGACCTGATGGACGCCATCACGCTGCGGCCGGAAGACACGTTCGACAATATGTCCCACTACCTCGCCATTATGAGTGCCCGCACCCGGCTGAAGATGGCCGAGAGCGACGATCAATTGCGCAGCGAGGTCTCCTATCTCTGGGAAATCGCGCTCGGCATCGAGGAAGGCAATCTTTCGGCCGCCGAAAAGCGGCTGCGCCAAGCGCAACAGGCGCTGCAGGACGCCATCAAGAATGGCGCCAGCGACGCTGAAATCGAAAAGGCGATGAAGGAACTGCGCGAGGCGATGAACCAGTTCCTGCAGGAATTCGCGGAGCGCGCCAAGCAGAATCCCAACGCCCCGCAGATGCAGCAGAACGGCCAGGAACTACGCCAGAGCGACATCGATCGCATGATGGACCAGATCGAAAACCTGGCGAAGTCCGGAGATCGCGACAAGGCCCAGCAACTGCTGTCGCAACTGCAGGACATGATGAACAATCTGCAAGCCGGCCGTCAGCAGCAAGGCGGCCAGCAGGACAGCGAGATGCGCCAGCAGATGGACAAGCTGGGCGAGATCCTGCGACGTCAGCAGGAGATGATGAACGAAACCTTCCGCATGGATCAGATGCAGCGTGGCGAGCGCCAGCGCGGGCAGAACCGTGACGAGCAGCTCGGCGAAGGCGGCCAGGATGAGGACAGACCCGGCGTCGGCGAAGACCGCGATCCGCTCGCCCGGCAAAAGCCGATGACACCCCAGGAATTCGCCGATGCGCTGAAACAGCTGCAGCAGGGCCAGGGCCAACTGCAAAGCGACCTCGAGCAGCTGAAGAAAGGCCTCGAAGGCATGGGTATGGAGCCCAATGAAGGATTTGGCGAGGCCGGCAAGTCCATGGGCAATGCCGAACAGGCACTCGGCGAGGGCGAAGGCGATGCGGCCGTCGGTCATCAGGGCCGGGCGCTGGAAGCGCTGCGCAAGGGCGCCAAGGACATGATGAAGCAGATGCAGGCCATGCAAGGCGACCAGGGCGGCGGCGAGGAAGGCGGCCGCCAGCAGAACGCCGATCGTGATCCGCTCGGCCGGCCACGCGCCAGCACGGGTCCCGACTTCGGCGATTCGGTGAAGGTGCCCGACGAGATCGACGTGCAGCGTGCCCGCCAGATACTGGAAGCGATCCGCAAGCGGCTCGGCAATGCGCTCAGCCCTGACATTGAACGCAGCTATCTGGAACGGCTGCTCGAGCTGAAATAGAGCAATTCCAGGAAAAGTGTGAAGCGGTTTTCCGTCCGGAATTGCGAAAAAACATAGGATTGCCGCCCGCATCCGTCCCACCTGAAAAATCCTCTCGCACGGTTGCACCACCATGCCCAGACTTGGCCCCGTCACACCCATCCTGCGCATCTTCGACATTGCCAAGGCGCGTGAATTCTATGTCGGCTTCCTCGGCTTCGAGGTGCAGTGGGAACATCGCTTCGCCGACGACGCGCCGCTTTACATGGCGGTCGGCCGCGACGGCTGCGTTCTGCATCTCAGCGAACATCACGGCGACGGTGCACCCGGCATCGCCGTGCGCATCGAGGTCGAGGACATCACGGCTCTTCATGGCGAACTGATTGGCAAAAACTACCGCTTCGCCCGGCCAGGCGTGGAAGAGACGCCTTGGAAGACCCGCGAGATATCGGTCGCCGATCCGTTCGGCAACAGGCTGCATTTCTACGAGGATGCCGCCGGCTGACTGAGCCTGTTGACGAAGGCTTCGCGGATAGCATCCTGCATGCCGTCGATCGCCTCGCCTGACGCATTCGGGTTGCGGTGCATCACCACGTTCGAGGAATCGATGGCGCCGAATCCGTCTGCCGTGGTCAGTTCACGACAGCCGTCCGGAATGTTACTGCGCGAAATCGGCGCGATCGCCAGTCCGGAGGTGACGGCGAGCTTGAGGCCGCCGGTGGTGTCGCTGGTATAGGCGACACGATAGGCAAGATCGCGCTGCTCCAACGATTTGATGGCAAAGTCCTTGCACCAGCCGGCCCGGTTGTAGAGCGCGATCGGCACCGGCTGTTCCTCATGCATATGGTGCAGGGTCGACGTCACCCACACGGTCGGGTCGTGCATCAGCACTTCGCCGCCGGCAGGATCCTGCCATTCGAACACCACGCACAGATCGAGCTCGCCGGCGGCGAGCGCCGCCATCTGTGCCCCGGAATGGGCATAGCGCACAGTGACTTCGACCTGCGTATGACGCTTCGAGAAGGCGCCGAGAGCGCGCGACAGGATGGCGTGGCCATATTCCTCCGGAATGCCGATGCGAACCGGACCGCCAAGCGGCGCTGCCGCCATCGATGCCGACGTCTCGTCGAGCAGCGAGACAATGCGGCGGGCGTTGACGATGAGTTCGCCGCCGCGCCGCGTCAACGCGACGCCGCGCGAACCGCGCTCGAACAGGCTGGCGCCGATCAGCTCTTCGAGCTTCTTCATCTGCATCGACACCGCGGATTGGGTGCGGCCGGCCTGCTCCGCCGCCTTGGTGAAATTGCCGGTCTCGGCAATGGCCACGAAGGTGCGCAGGAGATCGCTGTCGAGGGTCGGCCGCATGAAATCCGCCATAAGGGAATTTGATTGCTGGCATCATTCCAATTCGTTTGCAACATGTCAAACGACGGACGATAGTTGCTTCACCCATTGGATATGCGGCTGAGAAATCAGCCGCGGACCAATCAAGAGTCCTCACTCGTGCCCGCTGCCCGAAACGGTGGCGGGTTCTTTTTACGCCGCAGGCGGCAGCTTCGGATCGTACGCGCAGGAGCCTGGATGCAGATGCAGAATCGGATGGTGGGCGGCATCCTGAGCCTGTGCCTCGGCGTGCTGGTCTTTTCGCTGCAGGATCCGCTCGTCAAAGCCGTGTCCAGCGGTTATCCAGTGACCGAGGTGATGGCGATCCGCTCGATCGTCGCCCTGCCGATCCTGATATTTCTGGTCCATGCCGATGTCGGCTTGCAGGCGATCCTGTCGAAGCGATTCGGCATGCTGACGGTGCGCGCCTTCATCCAGTTCACCTCCTATACGATGTACTACCTGGCCATCGCCGCCTTGCCGCTTGCCGATGCGGTGGCGCTTTATTTCATGGCGCCGCTGTTCATCATGGTGCTGGCCGGGCCGTACCTTGGCGAGCGCGTCTCCTGGCAGACACTGGCAACCGTGCTGATCGGCTTGTTCGGCGTCCTCGTGATGCTGCGTCCGGGCGCAGGGCTGTTCGACTGGGCTGCGCTGCTGTCGCTGGGCTCGGCGGCGCTCTATGGTTTTTCGCAGCTGATGGCCCGCAAGATCGGCGATACCGAATCCTCCACCGTCATGGCCTTCTATCAGAACGGCGCCTATCTGGTCGGCGCCGCCGTGGTTGCCGGGGCGTTTCACCTGGCCGGCATTACACACGCCGTTCACCCGAGCCTGGAATTCCTGGTAAGGCCATGGCTTTGGCCGACGCTGCCGGATTTTCTCAAGATGGCCGCCTGCGGTTTCGTCGCCTCCGCCGGCATGATCCTGCTGTCGCAGGCCTACCGGATGGCGCCGGCCAACCGCGTTGCCACCTTCGAATACACCGGCATCCTGTGGTCGCCGCTGTGGGGTTTCCTGTTCTTCGCCGAAGTACCGCGGTCGACAACCGTCATCGGGGCCGTCTTGATCATCGGCGCCGGCCTGTTGGCGCTCAACACCGAACGGCGCAAGAGCGTTCCACCCGTGCTCACTGCTGCCGATCCAGCCTGATCAGACGAAGCAGATCAGCGCCCGCTCGACGCGCGAGCGGATTTCGGCCAGCGTGAAGGGCTTCTGCACGACATCGAGGATGATGCCGTTCAATTCCTCGGCGCGCTCGCGCTGGTCGGCATAGCCGGTCATCAGCACGATCTTCATCGCCGGAAACAGTGCCGCCGCCGCGATCGCCATCTCGATGCCGTCCATCTCCGGCATGCGGATATCGGAGACGACGAGATCGTAGCCGCCACGCGCCGCCTGGATCAGCGAAAGCCCCTGCGCGCCGTCCGCCGCGATATCGATTGTGTGCCCGGCACGTTCAAGCGCGCGGGCGGCCAGAGTGCGGACGGACTCATCGTCCTCGACGATCAGAAGCTTTGCCATGGCCGGCATATTTGGCCGCCAAAAGTTGACTTTTCCTGAAAGCCCAGAGCAATTCAGGAAAAGTGTGAGACGGTTTTCCCGGGAAAAGCGCAAAGCGCTTTCCCTTGGGAATTGCGTCAAAACAAAAAACTAGAGCGGTTCGGCGTTTTCGTGAAGCGGCGAACCGCTCTAAGCATCAGCAAACCTTTTTGATGCCGCTCAGACATCCCCTTTGACGACACCGACAAACGGCAACTCGCGAAAAGCATGCGCGACATCCATGCCGTAGCCGACAACGAAATAGTCGGGGCAGTCGAAGCCGACATAGTCGGCATTGAGCTCGGTCTGGCGGCGCATGCGCTTGTCGAGCAGCACGGCGATCGAACAGCTCTTGGCGCCCCGCGACAACATCAGCTCGCGGGTAAAGCTCAGCGTCTTCCCCGATTCGAGAATGTCGTCGATCAGCAGCACGTCGCGGCCGGCGACCTCATTGTCGATGTCGCGCAGCACCCTCACCTCGCCGCTGCTGGTGCCGGCGCCATAGCTGGAGATGAAGATGAATTCGACCTCCGGCGACAGGCCGACATCATGCATGGCGCGGATGAGATCTGCGGCGAAGATGAACGAGCCCTTCAGGACCGAGATCACCAGCAGATCGTGATAGTCGTGGCCGGCAATCTCCTTGGCGAGTTCCAGATTGCGCCGCGCGATCGCCGATGCTGAAAACAGAACCTCGATGTCCTTGCCGCGTACGATGGGCATTGATGGTCTTCCCCGGTGATCGCCTATTCGGCGAAAGTGACCGACACGGTCTTCACACCGTTTCTAGGCACGTCGAGCCGGCTGGCAAAGCCGAATCTTTCGCCAGAGGCCAGCGAGCGGCCGGATGTCCCCAACGTATAGCGGGTGGTCTGCCCGTCATTGCCAGTCACCCGGATTTCAAGCGGCGGCAACTGCGTCGGTTTCGCACCGTCATTGACGGCCTCGCCATCGACGAACAGTGCGGCGTTCGGCCCGGTAGCGTCGACGCGTGACGTGACGCCCGAAATGCTGAGCGCCGACGCCTGCGCGCTGGACAGGAACGGCGCCTGGCGCACCAGCGCGTGCCCGCCGGAGACCCAGAACGCGGCCAAGGCAGCGCCGATACCAGCGACCCAGAAGATCGGTCCGCCGCGCGAGGCCGGTAGCCGCTCCGGTGAGGCTTCGGGCTTGCGCAGCATGTCCATGCCTTCGATGGGCGGCGTGACGATCGCGCGCGGCAGCGGCGAAACGCTTTCCACCGCAGGCGCAAGGCGCGGCATCACCACGTAGTCGGCATCGACGATGTCGGCGGCCGAACCACGCATGAACCTGTCCGCTGCGGCAATTGCCGCCGGATCGGTCATGATTTCGCCGGAAACCGGGCGCGCGGTTCGATCGTCAGCTATCATGGCCCCAGCATTGCAGCACGTGTTCGCTTTTCGTTTCTTTTGCGTAAACACAAATGGTTAACGCTTCCCCACCGGAGCCCTCGTGACAAGCCGAAAGAGCCCAGAAATTAACCGCCGGTTAACCATGCCGGCCGATGGTCTTTACCCAGAACAGGCCGGCTCGCCGCCGTGCCGAAATTCGGGTCGTCGAAATTGATTCGTTTCGAAAATGTCGGCCTCCGCTATGGCATGGGTCCGGAAATCCTCCGCGACATCTCCCTGCACATCCCGGAGCGCTCCTTCCAGTTCCTCAGCGGGCCTTCGGGCGCCGGCAAGACGACCTTGCTGCGCCTGCTGTTCATGTCGCTGAAGCCGACGCGCGGGCTGATCACCATCTTTGGTAAGGACCGTTCGCGCATCTCGCGCACCGAATTGCCGCATCTGCGCCGCCGCATCGGCGTGGTCTTCCAGGATTTTCGCCTGCTCGACCACATGACCACCTACGAGAACGTCGCGCTGCCGTTGCGCGTGCGCGGGCGCGAGGAGGCGAGCTACCGCACCGATGTCACCGAGCTGTTGAAGTGGGTCGGGCTGGGCGAGCGCATGCACGTGCTGCCGCCGGTTCTGTCCGGCGGCGAGAAGCAGCGCGCGGCGATCGCGCGGGCGCTGATCGAGCAGCCGGAAATCCTGCTCGCCGACGAACCGACCGGCAATGTCGATCCGCCTCTGGCGCGACGGCTGTTGCGGCTGTTTATCGAGCTCAACCGTCTCGGCACCGCGGTGGTGATCGCCACCCACGACCTTGGCCTGATGGAACAGGTCGACGCGCGCCGCATGATCCTGGCCGGCGGAAGGCTGGACATCTATGACTGAACTGTCCGCCGAACATTTTGTGGAGCGGGAGCAGGACGCCGAGGCGACCGAGGCAAAGCCGCGCGCCCAGCGCAGGATGGCGCCGATCGTGCCGGCGCAGAATATCGCCGGCCGGGCACTGGTCCTGGTGATCGCCATCATGACCTTCCTGTCCTGCCTGACTTTCGGCGCGGTGACGCTGGTGCGCGACACAGCGTCCGTCTGGGAGAACCAGATTTCGCGCGAGGCGACGATCCAGGTCAAGCCGGTCGACGGGCTCGACATGGAGGCAGCCCTTGCCCAGGCTTCGCAGATCGCCGGCGAATTTCCCGGCGTGAAGGGGACCCGGATCATCGACCGCGAGGCGACCGCGAGGCTCCTGGAGCCCTGGCTGGGCTCGGGCCTCAATATCGACGAATTGCCGGTGCCGCGACTGATCATCGTCACCATCGACGAGAACAGCCCGCCCGATTTCGCCGCCATGCGCGCCGCGATCACGCCGAAACTGCCGAGCGCATCGCTAGACGATCACCGCACCTGGGTTGACCGGCTGGTGGCGATGGCCCGCACGACGGTGACCATCGGCATTGCCGTGCTGGCGCTGATGCTGTCGGCGACCGTGCTGACCGTGGTGTTCGCGACGCGCGGCGCCATGGCCGGCAACGGTCACATCATCGAGGTGCTGCATTTCGTCGGCGCCGAGGCACGCTTCATCGCGCGCGAATTCCGCCGGCATTTCCTGGTCACCGGCATGAAGGGAGCAGCGGCTGGCGGTGCCGCCGCAGTGCTCGTGTTCATCGTCTTTTCCTGGTGGTCGTCGCGCAATATGGCGACGCCGCAGGCCGACCAGGCGACCGCCCTGTTCGGCAATTTCGCCATCGGTTCGGCAGGCTATCTCGGTGTCGTGTTGATGGTGCTGGTGATCGGCGGACTGACGGCTGCCACGTCCCACGCCACCGTGGTTGCCTATCTCAGCGACATCGATGTCCGCCAACCGGATGCAGGCTAATTCATGTCGCCCAAAAGTGGGAACCGGTTTTGGGACAACGCCATGGATAAAACAGGGTGATCACGGATGGAGAATTCACGTAACGCAAAGTGCGTCTTTTACCTACCCAAAGCCGCATTTCAGGATTAACCATATGGCGATGGACGCGCGGGATTCGACGGGTACGGCTGGGCAGATGCCAGTGGTGGTTGCCCGTTCGCATGACCGCCGCGCTGTGAGCCGTCTAAGAGCCGCGTTGCGCCTCTCGGCTCTGTCTCTGCTCATCCTCGCTACGTTGTTTGCCGGCGGTTTCGGCTGGTTCGCCAACAAGGTAAGCCATCTGACGACGCCCGCCAATCCGGCCAGGGCGGACGCGATCATTGTCTTGACCGGCGGCCAGTCCCGCCTCGATGCGGCGATGGATCTGCTGGCGTCCGGCAAGGGCGAACGGCTGCTGATCAGCGGCGTGCACCCTTCGGCCAGCCGTCGCCAGCTGCAGGCAGCGACCGGCGGCGACAAGAAGCTGTTTTCCTGTTGCGTCGACATCGACCGCGCCGCGCTCGATACGATCGGCAATGCGGAGGAAAGCGCCAAATGGGTCGAGAGCCACGCCTATGGCACGGTGATCCTCGTCACCAACAATTATCACATGCCCCGCAGCCTGCTGGAAATGGGCAGGCTGCTGCATGGCGCCAAGCTCGAGCCCTATCCGGTGGTCAATTCCAACCTCGACAATGGCGGCTGGCTGACCAAGCCGCGGGCATTGCGCGTGCTGTTCACCGAATACAACAAATATCTGCTGGCGCTGGCGCGCGGCATCGTGCCGGTCAAGCCGACGCCTAACGGCATCGCACTGGCCGAAACCGCGGCCGGCGGCTGATTATTCCCCTGCGGCCGCGCCCGAATTTCCCCTGAGCCGTGCGATCTCCTGCTCAAGGCGTTCGATACGCTTGTCCCGCTCTTCGAGTGCCGCCGCCACGTCGGCCGCCTCGAACCGTTGCGGGATATGCTGCGGGCAATTGGCATCCCAGGCCGAGACCGTGAACAGGATGACCTGCTCGGGGCGCGCCTTGTAGTCTTGCGGCATCAGTTTCGCCATCAACTCGGCGTCACTCTCGACTACCCGCGCCGTGCCCCAGATCTTGATGCGCTGGCGGTGCATATAGTCGATCAGGAACAGGAACGCCCTTGGATTGTCGGCCAGATTGCCCTGCGTGATGAACTGCCGGTTGCCGGCAAAATCCGCGAAGCCGATCGTGTGTTCATCCAGCACCTTGAGGAAGCCGGCGGGCCCGCCGCGATGCTGGATGTAGGGCTGGCCATCGCCATTGGCCGTCGACAGGAAAACGCTGGTCTGCATCTCGACGAAGGCGGCAAGGTCCGGGGTGATGCCGGCCTGCCAGCCGCCACGCTCCTCGACGCGGGCATAGGACTGACGTGAGCCCTTGCGGGCCTGGATCGCCTTGACGGTCGGCGTGAAGGCGACGTCGCTGGTGAAAGCATGCGCGTTCATTGAAAGCTTCCTTGCGGCAAGATGCTAAAGTCCGAGCTCCGACAGTGTCGGGTGGTCGTCCGGCCGCCGGCCGAGCGGCCAGTGATACTTGCGATCGGCCTCGCCGATCGGCAGGTCGTTGATGCTGGCGATGCGCAGGCGCATCAGTCCATGTTCGTCGAATTCCCAGTTCTCGTTGCCGTAGCTGCGGAACCATGAACCGCTGTCGTCGTGCCATTCATAGGCGAAGCGCACGGCGATGCGGTTGCCGTGGAAGGCCCAGACGTCCTTGATCAGACGATAGTCAAGCTCGCGGCTCCATTTGCGTGTCAGGAACGCCTGGATGGCATCGCGCCCTTGCAGGAATTCGGCCCGGTTGCGCCAGCGACTGTCCATTGTGTAGGCAAGCGCGACCCGTGCCGGATCACGGGAGTTCCAGGCGTCCTCGGCCATGCGCGCCTTTTGCGCTGATGTCTCTGCGGTGAAGGGCGGCAGTGGCGGCCGGGCTTCGGACATGGCAACTCCTTTGCGAGGCCATGCTGCAGGCAGGCCGACACCCAATATAAAGCCTTCCATCCTTCCAATGCAGATGGCATATTTGCAACTCATCCTTCCATTTTCCGGAAGAAGCTATGGATCGTCTCGAAGCCATGTCGCTCTTTGTCGCCGCGGTGGAGGCCGGCAGCCTTTCCGCAGCCAGCCGCCGTTTCGGCATTCCGCTGGCGACGGTCAGCCGCAAGGTTTCCGATCTGGAACGCCATCTGAACACACGCCTTTTGAACCGCTCCACGCGCAGGCTGACGCCGACCGATGCCGGCCAGGCCTATCTTGCCGCCTGCCGCCGCATCCTCGACGACGTCGGTGAGGCCGAACGCACGGCTGCCGGAGAGTACAGCGCTCCAACCGGCGAACTGGCCATCACCGCGCCGGTCGTCTTTGGCCGCCTGCACGTACTGCCGGTCGTCACCGGCTTTCTCGCAGCCTATCCCGACGTGGACATCCGCCTGATATTGGCAGACCGCATAACCCAGCTGGTCGAGGACCATTTCGACCTCGCCATCCGCATCGGCCGGTTGCCCGATTCGAGCCTGGTCGCCATGGGCGTCGGCGCAATCCGCCGCGTCGTTTGCGCCAGCCCCGCCTATCTGGCTGAACACGGCACGCCGATCACCCCGGAAGATCTGGAAACACACGATTGCATCACCTTTGAGGGACTTGCTTCCGCCGCCACCTGGAGCTTCATCAAGGGCAAGGCAGAAATCCCGGTTCAGGTCCATTCACGGCTTCAGGTCAACACCGCCGAAGCGGCCATCGATGCGGCGATTGCCGGCGTCGGGCTCACAAAAGTGCTCTCCTACCAGATCGAGGCCGCGCTGCGGTCCGGCATGCTGCGCGTCCTGCTGGAGGAGTTCGAGCCAAATCCATGGCCGGTAAGCCTGGTGCATGCGGGCCATGGCCTGCTGCCGGTGAAGCTGCGTGCCTTCCTCGATTTTGCCGGCCCGCGCCTGAAGGAGCGGCTGGCGCGGCTGAAGTAGCGGAACCGGGTCTCCCCAATCGGCGACCGCTTTCTTCGTCGGTCAAGGCGCCCTGCGGCCATTTCCTTTTTCCCCGCGCTTGGTGTAACCAACGCTCACCTCCTCACCGGGCCTCCCCCATGCTCTATGCCAGATCGCTGACGTTCAATTTCGTCTTCTACGTCAACCTGATCGTCCAGATGATCCTCTGGACCCCCTATTATTTCCTGTCGCCCCGTCACCGCGCCTGGTTCGTGCCGAAATTCTGGTCGCGCACCTCGATGTGGCTCTTCGACAAGATCGCTGGAACGAAGAGCGACATCACTGGCCAGGAAAACCTGCCAGCAGGCTCGTTCATCCTGGCGCCCAAGCACCAGTCGTTCTGGGACGCGATCGCCTTCTTCCCCTTCCTCCAGGACCCGCTCTACATCTTGAAACGAGAGCTGACCTGGATCCCGTTCTTCGGCTGGTACATCATGAAGATGCGGATGATCCCGGTTCACCGCGGCAGCCGCTCGAAGGCGCTGAAGGCCGTGGTCGCCGCGACCAAGGAGGAGATGGCGCGCAACCCTCGCCAGCTGATCATCTATCCCGAGGGCACACGCCGGGCACCGGGCGACGAACCGGCCTACAAATACGGCATCGTCGAAATCTATGCGCAGCTTGGCGTTCCGGTGGTGCCGGTTGCCCATGTCGCCGGCCTGTACTGGCCGCGCCGGAAATTCCTGCGCTACCCCGGCACCATCAAGGCACGCTTCCTGCCGCCGATCCCGCCCGGCTTGAGCAAGGACGAATTCATGGCCCGGCTGATCGGCGAGACCGAGGCTGCCTGCGACCAATTCCTGATTGATGTGGCGCGCGGTCCGAGCCCGCCTGCCTTGCCTCCGACAGCGGTGAAAAGGCTGCAAGAGCTGGACGCGGCTGAAAGAACCAAAGCCTGAATCGGAAGTCTCCGGCCGACAGTTCTCAACCGAACACGGCCGGCGTGGTGGTCAACACCAGCGTCGCGGCAAAGACCAGATTGATGATCCGCGAGGCCGCCGGCCGGCGCAGGAAGCGCGCGAACGATGCTCCCACGACAAGCCACAGAGCATGGATGGCAACGATCATCAGGGCGAGAGCCGTCAGCTTCAGCCATGGACCAAGCTCAGTGGCGCCCTGTTTGGACGAAGCACCGGCGAACACGGCGGCGATCGCCACATAGGCCTTTGGATTGGCGACCGCGAGAAGGAATCCAGCCAGCCATGTTGGACACGAAGCCTCGGCGCCGCGTGCTGCCATGGGCGGCGCCGTGGCGATCTTGAAGGCGAGATAGAGGATGTAGGCCGCGGAAGCGAAAGCCAGCAACGGCGCCAGCCTCGGCATCGCGGTGAGCACCGCCACGACCCCGGTCGCGACAACCAGAAGCACGGCGATCGTGCCCAGTATGATTCCCCAGGCATAACCCAGCGAGCGGCGCAAACCGAAGGCAGCGCCAACGGCGGTAACGCTTATCGTCGCCGGTCCCGGGCTGCCCATGATCACCAGGGCGGCAAGCATCAGCGCGAGAAGTTGTCCCCAAAAATCCGGCTGCGAAAGAAGCGGCTCAGCCATTTTATCCTCTGTCCTGCCTTGCGCGAAGAGACGGTATGGCAGGACCAGAGGGGCGTCTTGGACGTTCGTGCGAGGCGTCGCGACTGAGCTTCAGCCGCTCGCTCTGTCGAGTTCGGCCATGTCGTCGGCGGTCAGTTTCAGCGACGCTGCCCTGATCAGGCTGTCCATCTGTTCAGGCTTGGTGGCGCTGGCGATCGGCGCGGTGACGCCCGGCCGAGCGATAACCCAGGCAAGCGCCACTTCCGCCTGCTTGGCCGAATGCCTTGATGAAACCGCGTCGAGTGCCGCAAGGATGCGCATGCCGCGCGCATTGAGATAGTCCTTCACCCCGCCGCCACGCGGGCTTTGACCGAGATCGGCCTCGCTGCGGTATTTGCCGCTGAGGAAACCCTTGGCCAGGCTGAAATAGGTGATGACGCCGATGTCCTCGGCCACGCATAGATCGCGCAACGGCCCGTCGAAGGACGAGCGATCGTAAAGATTGTATTCCGGCTGCAGCACCTCGTAGCGCGGCAGGCTGCGCAAGCTCGCCACATCGAGTGCGGCACGCAACTGGCCGGCGTCGAGATTCGAACAGCCGGCATAGCGGATTTTGCCCTTGGCGAGCAGCTTCTCGTAGGCGCCAAGCGTTTCTTCATAGGGCGTTGCAGGGTCCGGCCAATGCGACAGATAGAGATCGATAAACTCGGTCTGCAGCCGCTTCAGCGATGCATCGACGGCCTTTTCGATGTATGCGGCGGACAGGTCCTTGTGCCCCTGCCCCATATCCGAACCGACCTTGGTGATCACCACGACTTTGTCGCGATTGCCACGGTCTTTCATCCATTTGCCGATGATGTTTTCCGATTCACCGCCTTTGTGGCCGGGAACCCAGCGCGAATAGGCATCCGCCGTATCGATGGCGTTGAGGCCGGCGCCGACGAAGCGGTCGAGCAGGTCGAACGAGGTTTTCTCGTCGGCGGTCCAGCCGAAGACGTTGCCGCCCAGAACCAGCGGCGCGATGGACAGGTCGGTGCGACCGAGACGACGTTTCTGCAAGGCGGATCTCCGGGATGATTGGGCGGGCAAATGGCGCCCGCGGGCTGAGGGTCGGAGCCTAACCTAGGTCTTGCCTGAACGAGGTCAAAGGCCTGGCCGCCTTTTTCCGCAGAGCCAGCTTCACAAAGGCGCGACCTGCCTGGCGACATCCTCCAGCCAGTGGTCGCTTATGCCCAACGCCTCGAGATGCTCAAGCGTGCTCAGCACATAGTCCTCGTTGTTGCCGGACTGGCCGACCGAGCCGCGCACCACGGCCGCCGCATCCGCCGCGTCGAGCGCTCCGGCATATTGCTCGTGGTGGCGGTCGACAATGTAGACCACCGCGTCGACCGTACCGCCCCCGTCGAGGCGAATCTTGAGCATGCGCTCCAGATAGACATTGGTGACCAGTTCGCGCTCGCGAAGATAGGCCATGACCTCGTCGCGCAAGTCGCCGGGGACGCGGAATGCGAGGCCGACGCAGGACCCGCCGCGGTCGAGGCCGAGCACCAGCCCCGGCCGCTCGCGCGTTCCGCGATGCACGAAGGAATAGACGCAGAGCGAGCGCCGGTAGCCATGCAGGCGGGCACGCTGTGTTTCGACATGCGCGAAACCCGGCCGCCAGATCAGCGAACCATAGCCAAACACCCAAAAATCGCCCATATCGCCGCGCCTGATTGCAAAAGATACCAACACCGTGCTGGGACCGGTGTTTTTTCCGCCCGTCTCTGTCTAACTATTCGTCTGTCTACCTGGCGGAATCGCCTACCCGTCCGCAACACCCATGCGTTAACGAGAGCCAAAGCATGACGTCAAGTGACGAACGCCAGCCGAACAAACGTCGCCGTGTGGTCTGGCTTGCAGCATTCATCGTCGTGCTGTTCGCCCTCTACAGCGGCGGCTGGTTCTATCTGGCTGACCGCGTCAGGAGCGAAGCCGACAAGGCGGTTGCCACGCTCAACAAGAATGGCGTCGAGGCCGGCTGCGGCAATCTCCAGGTCAGCGGCTATCCCTTGAGCTTTACCGTCTCCTGCGACAACCTCGCCTATGAGGACGATGCCAAGAACATTGCGGCTTCAGCCGGCAGTTTCAACGCAGCCGCCCAGATCATCCAGCCTCTGTCGCCGGTTGCCAATCTGCGCGGCCCGCTCAGGACCTCCGTTCCGGACATGGTGCCGCTGTGGATTGAATGGGACAATCTGCAGGCCAATTTCAAATTGTGGTGGCCGCTGCCGCAGCGGATTTCGCTGGAGGCAGAGGGCCTTTCCGGCCAGACCGACCCGGCCGACGACACCGATCCGGTGCAACTGTTCAGCGCCGGCAAGGCATCGGGTCAGTTGCAGCCCAACGGTGAGGATATCGACTATCTCGGCAGTTTCGGCGATCTCGAGATCGACCCCGACGCAATTGGCGGGCGCGTGCTTCCGGCGCTCGATGCCAGTGGCGACGTCACGCTGAAGAACGGTGTCGCGTTGATCGGCACGCAGGTGAAGAGCCTTCGTGGCCAGGCGATCGAAATCCGCAACCTCGACCTGTCGTCGGGGACGGCGCGCGTCACCGTTTCGGGACCGCTCTCGGTCGATGCCGAGGGCCTGATCAACGCCGATCTGATGATCAGGCTGAAGGACCCGAAGGCGGTGGCGGCCATTCTCGGCGCCGCCATACCCGAGCAGAAAAGCCAGATCGAGCAGGGCTTTGCTGCCCTGGCGGTGCTCGGCAACGAACCGTCGATGCCGCTGAAGGTGGTCAGGGGCAAGGCCTCGCTCGGCTTCATTCCGCTGGGCAAGATCAAGCCGGTGGAATAGCGCTGCGATGGCAAGACCCGTGAAGCTGCTGAGCGTTGGCGCTTTGACGCTGGACACCATCCTGCGCGTCGAGACGCTGCCCGTGCATCAAGGCAAGTTCATTGCCTCCGACGGCGTCCAGATCGCCTCGGGCATGGCCACGAGTGCTGCCTGCGCCGCGCATCGCCTGGGGGCCGAGGTATCGCTGTGGGCGAGCGCGGGTGACGATGCCGTCGCCGACCAGCTCATCGCCGGCATCGAGGCCGAAGGCGTCGATTGCACCTTTGTGCGCCGCGTCAGAGGCGCCCGCTCGGCGCTGGCCTCGATCCTGGTCGACGCGTATGGCGAGCGCATCATCGTGCCGTTCTATGACGGGCTTGCCCAGGCCGATCCCGAAGCCTTGCCGGTCGCCGACCTCACGGCATTCGACGCCGTACTGGTCGATGTCCGCTGGCCAGGTGCGGCAGCCCTTGCCCTGAGAGCGGCGCGCGCCCTCGGCCGGCCGGCAATCCTCGATGCCGATACCGCACCGTTGCAGATCCTGGAACAGCTGTTGCCGCTCGCCACGCACATCGTCGCTTCGGAAACGGCGGCGCGCATTGTCTGCGGCCAGGCGCTCGATCCAGAAACGGCTTGCGCCGATCTCGCCAGCCGCACCGACGCTTTTGTCGCAGTGACAGGCGGCGCGGCGGGCAGTTGGTGGCACGACCGTCGCGCAGGCTGCGTGCGCCATGTCGCGGCACCGAAGATCAAGGCGATCGACACATTGGCCGCCGGCGATGTCTTTCACGGCGCCTTCGCCGTCGGGCTGGCGGAAGCCATGCCGGTCGAGCAGGCTTTGCGCTTTGCCAGTGCGGCCGCCGCGCTCAAATGCCTGCGCTTCGGCGGCAGGCTTGGTGCGCCGAACCGGGCCGAGACGCTGGCCATGGTTGCGCAGACCTGGCCAGCCTGAAACTGACTTAGCCCTTCGCGGGATGCTCGACGGCCTGGCGACCGAAATCGGGCACGTCGATGTCCTGGCCGGCCTCGATGATCGAGCGGCGCACAGCGCGGGTGCGGGTGAACAGGTCGAAGAGTTTTTCGCCGTCCCCCCAGCGGATCGCGCGTTGCAGGGACGCCAGATCTTCCGAGAACCGCGCCAGCATTTCGAGGATGGCGTCCTTGTTGTGCAGGCACACATCCCGCCACATGGTCGGATCGGAAGCGGCAAGACGCGTGAAGTCGCGGAAGCCGGAAGCCGAATATTTGATCACTTCGGACTTGGTCACCGACTGCAGATCGTCGGCGGTGCCGACGATGTTGTAGGCGATGATGTGCGGCAGGTGCGAGACGATGGCCAGCGTCATGTCGTGATGCTGCGGGTCCATGGTATCGATGTTGGCGCCGCAGCGGCGCCAGAACTCCGACAGCCGCTCCAGCGCGTCCGCGTCGGTATCGGGCAGCGGCGTGAAGATGCACCAGCGATTGTCGAACAGGTCGGCGAAGCCGGCGTCGGGGCCGGATTTTTCCGTGCCCGCCAGCGGGTGGCCGGGAATGAAATGGACGCCTTCAGGGACATAAGGCTGCATCTGCGCGATGACAGACGCCTTGGTCGAGCCGACATCGGTGAGGATCGCGCCCTTCTTCAGCGCCGGCGCGATTTCCTCGGCAACCGCGCCGGATGAGCCGACCGGCACCGAAATGACGACTAGGTCGGCATCGCGGACCGCCTCTTTCGCATCGGTGGTATAGCTATCGCCGAGCCCGAGTTCCTCGGCTCGCGCCAGCGTCGCCGCACTGCGCGTTGATATGGCCACGTGACGGGCCAGCCCCTCGCGGCGGATGACGCGGGCCAGCGACGAGCCGATCAGGCCGATGCCGACCAGCGCGATCTTTTCAAACATCGGTGATGTCATGGCGTTCTAGCTTTTCAGAAATGTCGTGAGAGCGGCGACAACGCCGCGATTGGCTTCTTCGGTGCCGACGGTCATGCGCAACGCGTTGGGAAAGCCATAGCCCGAAACGCGCCGCAATATATAGCCGCGCGCCGTCAGATAGTCGTCCGCCGCCGCCGCCGAATGCTTCTGATCGTCAGGAAAATGAACGAGGACGAAATTGCCGACGCTCGGCGTTACCCGCAGCCCGAGCTTTGTGAATTCCTCGCTCAGCCAGGCCAGCCAGGTCTCGTTGTGCGCCACGCTGCGCTCGACATGGGCGCGGTCGCGGATGGCTGCGATACCGGCCTCGATCGCCGTCGCATTGACGTTGAAGGGACCCCGCACGCGGTTGATGGCGTCGACGATATGCATCGGCGCATACATCCAGCCGATCCGCGCTCCGCCGAGGCCGATCTTGGAGAAGGTGCGGGTCATCACCACGTTCTGGGCAGCACCGACCAGCTCGATGCCGGCCTCATAGTCGTTGCGGCGGACATATTCGGCATAGGCCGCGTCTAGCACCAGAAGCACGTGCCTGGGCAGGCCGGCATGCAGGCGGCGCACCTCCTGGAAAGGCACATAGGTGCCGGTCGGATTGTTGGGATTGGCCAGGAACACGATCTTGGTGCGCGGCGTGACGGCTGCGAGGATGGCGTCGATATCGGCGCGCTCGTCTCTTTCCTTGATCGTCACCGGAACGGCACCTGCCGACTGGATGTAGATCTTGTAGACCATGAAGGCGTGTTCGGTGATGACAGCCTCGTCGCCGGGCGCCAGATAAGTCTGCGCCAGCAGGCCGAGGATCTCGTCGGAGCCGTTGGAGCAAATGATGTTCTGCGGGTTGAGACCATGCACCTCGGCGATCGCTTCGCGCAGCCGCCTGGCGGTGCCATCTGGATAGACGTCGAGCTTTCCGGCAATCTCGCGCGCGGCTTCGATCGCTTTCGGCGAGGGCCCTAGCGGATTCTCGTTCGAGGACAGCTTGTGAACCTTGGCGACGCCCGCGGGCGCCGTGCTCTTGCCCGGCACATAGGCGTCTATGTCCATGATGCCCGCGCGCGGGGTTGGACGTGCCTGGTCCGGTGTCTGGCTCATGTCGCAAAATCCGTCGAGAACGCTTCCTGAGGGAAGCCGCAGCGGAAATACAAGCCGTGGCCTGCAATGTCGAGAGGCGACAGCCACCGCCCAAGGCTGGCCGTTGACGCCGGCGCGCCACAGCCCTAGAAGGGGAGCGGACTTCCGTGGTGATTTGGCCGGTCGGCTTGCAGCCACGTTAAACAACTTGCTAAAGGGCCGTTTGCATCCTGTAACCGGCTTTGCAACCGCAATGCCGGTTTTTTGTTGTCCGCGCCGGCCGGACACCCGGATCGGCATCGACTTTCGACAAGCGCGATGCGTGGGCTCAAAGTGTGAGATGGATGTCATGGCCGTTCTGCGTGCCCGCAAAACCAACAACGAGGTCGACCAACCGTCGAGCCCGGTTTTGCGTTTTGGATCCGACAAGCCGCTCAAGCTGGACGCCGGCACGCTGCTGTCACCGTTCCAGATCGCCTACCAGACCTACGGCACGCTGAACGATGCCCGCTCCAACGCCATCCTCGTCTGCCATGCACTGACCGGAGACCAGCACGTCGCCAGCACCAATCCGGTGACCGGCAAGCCTGGCTGGTGGGAAGTGTTGATCGGCCCCGGCAAGATCATCGACACCAATCGCTTCTTCGTCATCTGCTCCAACGTCATCGGTGGTTGCCTTGGGTCCACCGGTCCGGCCTCGACCAATCCCGCCACCGACAAGCCCTATGGGCTTGACCTGCCCATTATCACCATCCGCGACATGGTGCGGGCGCAGCAGATGCTGATTGACCATTTCGGCATCGAAAAGCTGTTCTGCGTGCTCGGCGGCTCTATGGGCGGCATGCAGGTGCTGGAATGGGCATCGAGCTATCCGGAGCGCGTCTTCTCGGCGCTGCCGATCGCCACCGGCGCGCGCCATTCCTCGCAGAACATCGCCTTTCATGAGGTTGGCCGCCAGGCTGTCATGGCCGATCCGGACTGGCATGGCGGCAAATATTTCGAGCACGGCAAACGCCCGGAAAAAGGCCTGGCGGTGGCGCGCATGGCCGCCCACATCACTTACCTGTCGGAAGCCGCCCTGCACCGCAAGTTCGGCCGCAATCTGCAGGATCGCGAGGCGCTGACCTTCGGCTTCGACGCCGACTTCCAGATCGAAAGCTATCTGCGCCACCAGGGCATGACCTTCGTCGATCGCTTCGACGCCAATTCCTACCTCTACATGACGCGGTCGATGGACTATTTCGACCTTGCCGCCGACCATGGCGGCCGGTTGGCCGATGCCTTCGCCGGAACGAAAACCCGCTTCTGCCTGGTGTCTTTCACCTCGGACTGGCTGTTTCCGACCGAGGAGAGCCGCTCGATCGTGCATGCGCTCAACGCCGCCGGCGCATCGGTATCCTTCGTCGAGATCGAAACCGACCGCGGCCACGACGCATTCCTGCTCGACGAGCCGGAACTGTTTGCCGCCATTAACGGCTTCATCGGCTCGGCGGCACGAGCAAGAGGGCTCTCATCATGAACGTCAATTTCGACCAGCGCGTCGACCTTGAAGTCGTCGCCAACCTCATCCCACCACAGTCGCGCGTGCTCGATGTCGGCTCGGGCGACGGCTCGCTGCTCGAATTGCTGCAGGACAGCAAGCAGGTCGACGGCCGTGGGCTCGAGCTGTCGCAGCGCGGCGTCAACGAATGCGTGGCGCGCGGCCTCTCGGTCATCCAAGGCGATGCCGACAAGGATCTCGAATTCTATCCCGACAAGGGCTTTGACTTCGTCGTCCTCTCGCAGACGCTGCAGGCCACCCGCAACCCGAAGCTGGTGCTCGACGAACTGCTCAGGATCGGCAATCGCGCCATCGTCTCCTTCCCCAATTTCGGCCATTGGCGTGTGCGTCTGTCACTGTTCGTCAACGGCCGCATGCCAGTGACCAAGGATCTGCCCTACTCCTGGTACGACACGCCCAACATCCACTTCTGCACCATCCGCGACTTCGTCAATCTGTGCGACGAGCTCGGCGCGACCGTCGAGAAGGCAACCGCTCTCGACGCCAACGGCCAGAAGATCGGCCTGTCGATGCCGTGGTGGTTCTGGAACTTCTTCGGCCAGCAGGCAGTGTTCTTGCTGAAACGGCAGTAGCCGCAAGCTATTCGAGGATGTCCGTGGCCTTGTGCGGATGTTCGACGCCGTCAGCAAACACCACATCGGCCTCCGAATTGTCCGTGCGCAGCGCCAATATCGCCTGGTAGGCGGACGAATTGTACCAGCCATGCACATGCTGCCTGTCGGGAAATTCGATGATGATCAGATGGCCCGGCCAGTTGTTCTCGATCACCTCGACATCGCCGCCATGGACCAGAAAACGGCCGCCGAAAGGTTCCAGCGTGGCATCGATCTTGTGCAGGTATTCGACGATCTGCGGGCCCATCGTGGCTTGGCGCATATGGGCAACGGCGTAAGCGGTCAAAGTGCACTCCCTTTCAATCGAAGCCGATTGCCGGCTCCACAGGCACAGATTGCCAAGGGTCGTGACGGAATTCGATTACTCCAAAAGTAATAAGAATGACATGGACGCGATCGTGACGAATCGGCCTGCGCGATCCTGAGGCCGTTTCCAGTCTCCGGCCCTCAGGGTGTTGCCGTTGAGACGCAAGGTTGCGAATTCGTGGTTGCGGACGGATTGAACTCTGCAACCAGATGATGACACGGGAATATGTTTTTCGTAGTGTCATGCCGGACGCGATGCCGAGCGAAGCACGGAGCGGGGAACCTGACCTATTCGATCGTTGTCGAAATGGAAAACGCCAAGTCCATCAATGAAGATGAGATCGGCGTTTCGTTGAGTGCTTTGGCACGGGAAATAGAAGCCGTGACGACAACCGGTCAATACCTAAAACCGGAGGTCATCGTCGTTCACAGCGGACCAGATACCGACACACCGCTTCTGCGGCATCGTCTCACCGAAATTGTTCCGCAACTTGGCATGGTAGCAAATGCGGTCTTCAGCGCCTGCACGGGCGGCCGGTACTATGAGGTCAAGAACGCAGGCGCCGCGCTGGCCAAGGGCGACATCGTCATTTTCTGCGATTCCGATACAGTGATCGAAGACGGCTGGCTCTCGGCACTTCTCAAACCATTCCAGGACCCGAAGACAATCGCCGTGAACGGTTACACCTATCTCGGCTGTGACGATTTCGCGTCGCGGACCTTTGCGCTTCTGTGGTTCTTCCCGCTGCGTGATGGTGATCGGCGCTTTGCCTCCAAGCGCGCGATGAACGCCAACAATTGCGCCTTCCGCAGAAGCTGGTTAGCCGGCCATCCCTTTCCGGCCAGCAATGGATTCAAGGTTTCTTGCACGTTGCTCACCAGCCAGTTACGAGCAAGCGGGCATGATTTTGTCAGAGTCGATGCCCGGGCCAGCCATTATCCTCCGCGCGGTTGGCGCTTTTTCTTTTGGCGTGCCCTGGTCACCGGGCGCGATGCGGACCGGAAATATGTGGCACTGGCATCGCCATCCCAAGCCGCGCGAGTGCTGAAGGCGACAAGACGTTGGTTTTCGACGTCCTGGAAAGTGGGCGGGCGTATTCTGACGCATGCAACTCGGCTCGGAATGCCGGCATGGCAGATCCCGTTTGCACTGATCGTCGGATTGGCCTTTTGCGCGCTGGTTTTTTGTGCACAAGCGGCCATGGCCCTTGGGCTGGTTCGGGACGAGGTTGAAAACGTGCCCCTCTACGTGGGACATAGCTGAAGCACTATGGTCAAAATGGTCAAAACCATCGAACCAACACCTCTCATCACGGTCATTACGCCGACCCACAACCGACGCGAAACGGTGTTGCGCGCCGTGGAAAGCGTACTCTCCCAGAGCATGTCGAGGCTTGAGCACATTGTCGTCGACGATGGTTCGACCGATGGAACCGAAGCGGCGCTGGCCCGTATCCAGGACCCGCGGCTGATCTATGTCGGGGCGAAATGGCGAGGCGCCAACGCAGCCAGGAATGCCGGCATCGAGCGCGCGCGGGCACCGTTGGTGACGTTCCTCGATTCCGACGATATCTACATGCCGCACCGGCTTGAACGAACCCTGACCTGGTTCGATGAGAATCCTGCACTGCAAGTGCTGATCAGTTCGTTCGTGTCCCTGAAAGGCAATCGCATCACAAACTGCGTCAACCCCGAGGCGTTCGTGAGCCCCGCAATGCTGGAGCGGACGCTGGTTGGGCAGACCATCTTCATTGCCGGCTCCGCGATCACCGCTCGCCGCGAAGCCTTGCTGGCCATCGGCGGCTACGACAGCGACATCACCCGCATGCAGGATCGCGAATTGCTGCTGCGCCTTGCCCGGCGCTTCGGTGCGCAGTTGTCCAGGGATCTGGACTGGACGAAATACAATTCGGAGAACTCGATTTCCGGCCGCCGTGACGGCTATGTCGAGGCCTATGCGAACCTGATGGGCAAACATCCGCATATTGCCCATGCCTACCCGCACATTCCGCCTTACATGATCTCGCGGCAGCTCATCGCCGACATCCTGCGAGGCAGGATACCGGAGGCATTTCAGGGCTACATGGCCAACCGTTCATCCAAAACGCTTGGCTATTCGCTGCCGGAATTGATGCAAGGCTATGTCCATGGCCGGCGCTGGCGCCGCGATCTCTCCAACGAGTTTCGCAATCAATTTGGTGCCCGGCCCGCTTAAACCGAGAGGGATTCCGGGAAATTGTGGAACGGTTTTTCCTCCGGATCGCGTTAACCCCTCTGTCGAGAGTTCAACGGTCAAGTTCGGGAAAATACGGATCCGATAGAAACCGCCTGTCCCGTTCGCCTTGCAGGCAGTCTATCGGCGTCGCCGCGTCGACGGGGATGCTTCTCACCTCGTCCTGAATGCCGCTCACTTCCAGGAGCAGCTTGCGCCGGATGGCTGTCGAAAACTCGGCGGCGGCATAGATAGGCAGCACGAAGGAACCGGGTCCGCCGATCACGCACTGCGCATAATACTGGTCGAGATGGCTGAAGGTGGGCGACGGGCTGATCAGGATCGGCAGGCCATTGACGACGATGCCTTTGCCAGTCGCCGCATCACGCGTCGCGGTGACCGGCGGCCCGATATTGTTCGGTCCGTCGCCCGAAATGTCGATGACGCTGCGTTCGCCCTGGAAAGACGTGCGGTCGAAAAGCTCGGTGCCGAAGGCCAGCGCGCCGGAAATCGAAGTGCCGCGAAAGCTGCGGAACGGACGAGCCGCGACCTTGTCGGCAAAGCTGTTCGCGCTGTCGGCACTATCGATAATCTGCCAGCTGATGACCGCGTCGTCGCGCACCGTGCCGGCCCATTCGAAATAGGTCAGCGCTATGCGGCCCTTGGCGCCGGCGCGGACAGCCTTGATGAAGTCGGGATGCCGCAGCGCCTCGACATAACCGGCCCGCTGCAGGGCGAACTCCTTCTCGTCCATCGACAGCGAGATATCGACCGCCAGCACCAGCTCGACGTCGACGGCGAGCGCATCCGGCGGCGAGGCGGCCGGGGCAGCCTGGGCGCAGGCAAGACAGGCAAGCAGGCGCAGAGCATCAAGCATGGCCGTCGCCAAGATTGTTTCTCCCGAGGAGCTTCCCTCGCGATCGGGGCAAAATAAAGCTCTGCTTCCCTCGCCCGGAAATCAGCTCATTTCTTGCGACGAGCGGCGGCTGGCGGCGGTTCGATCGCGCCGGCCCTGACGCGGGCGGGCTTCAGGGCTGGCGCACCGGAATCCTTGACGATCGTCAACGCGCGCGGGAAGAAGTGGTTGTTGTGCTGGCCGCGCCCGATGTTGAGGATTGCTGTCCTCGGCAAACGCTTCTCGAGCATCGACAGCACGCGTCTTAGCGATGGGCCGTCGAACGCATCCAGCGCCTCATCGATGATCACCCATTTCGGCTGCCGCAAGGCGAGCCTGGCGAAGGCCAGCGAGCGTTGTTCGTCATCGCCCAACTCATGGTCCCAACGCCCGGCGCGGTCGAGCGATGAGGATAGCCGTCCTAGACCGACCTCGGCCAGCACCGCCGAGATGTCGGCATCGTTCGCCGGCGCGGACCCGTTCGGGTGATCGAGGACTTCGCGCAACGTGCCGACCGGAAAATAAGGCACGCGCGGCACGAATATGGGGGTTTCTCCCGCCGGCAGGCCGATCCGGCCGCTTCCCCATGGCCACAGGCCGGCAATGGCACGAAAGAACAGCGTCTTGCCCGCACCGGGGTCTCCGGTGATCATGACGCGCTCGCCGGGGCGGATTTCGACATGCGGGTCGGCGAGTCTGGTGCAACCCTCCGGCGAGGCCACTTCGAGCTTCTCGAAAGTCAGGCTGCCATTGACGTTTTGGCCGAAGGCGATGCGCTTTTCGGTGTCATGCAGCGCATCGGTTTCATCGAGCGCGATGCGGAAATCGGCCACGCGCATCAGCGTGGCGCGCCAATCGGCGATACTGCCGATGTTGTTGATGAACCAGCGCAAGGAGGAGTGGACCTGGTTGAAGGCGCCGACCGCCATCATCAGCCCGCCAAAGCTGATATCACCTGAGAAATAGACCGGCGAAGCGACCAGTATGGGCGCCACGACGGTGATCCAGCCATAGGTGTCGGTCACCCAGGACAGGTTGATCTGGGCGGTGTAGATGCGCCGCATGGCGCCCAGCACCGTGCCGAGATCGAGTTCGAGCCGCCGCCTGGCGTCGGCCTCGCCATGATACAACGCAATGGCATCGACATTCTCGTTGACGCGCACCATCGAGGAGCGCAGCTCGGCTTCGCGTGTATAGCGGTCGCTGTTCAGGCGGATGAGCGGGCGCCCGACCAGCCAGCTCAGCCAGGAGGCGATGCCGGCGTAAAGGATGGCGGCCCAGACCATGTAGCCCGGTATGGCCAGCGAGGTCCCGCCGATGTGGAACACGAAGCCCGAGGACAGCTCCCACAGCACCCCGACGAAGGACACGAGCAGGATGCACGACTGCAGCAGGCCGACGCCGAGATCGGTTGACAGGTCGGACAGATGCGCGGCGTCCTGCTGCATGCGCTGGTCGGGATTGACGCCGATGGCGCCGGCATTGGCCAACCGGAAGGCGCGCGCCGGCCGCATCCACTGATCGATCAGATCCAGCGTCAGCGCCTCGCGCAGTTTGAGCCTGATCATCTGGTTGAGCCAGGTCTGGCCGATATTGAGCACCAGCAGCCCGCCGGCGATCATCGCGAAGACGAGGAGCTGGTGCAGGAAGGCCGCCATGTCGCGGCGCGCAAGCGCATCGTAGAAAGGCTGGTTCCAGCGGTTGAGCAGAACCTGGCCGATCGACGTTGCGATGATCACGGCCATGATGCCGACCGATGTCCACTGCAACCATTTGCGAACCGGCGATCCCGCCAGCGCCCGCCGGATCGTCATCACCTGATCGCGCAGGCTGCTGGCTTCGACCGCCACGGCAACCGGCTGAACGGCGGCGGCATTGTCCGGTTGATCAGCCATGGCCGAGGTCCTTGCGTCAGTGCTGAAACCGGATGGAGAAACTTGACAGGCGTTCGTATGGGCTGCCGGATGGGCTGTCGGTCCGCTTGCGACAGATAGGCAGGGAAACGACGTCAGGCACGCTTGCCGTGATCACGAAGCCGTCACCCGCGCAGCCGAGGGCTCGGCACCGGCTTTGTGACGGCCAAGCCGGGTGGCGCCATGCGGCGACAGCACCGGCACGAAGACGCGGCGCGAGGCGCGCTGGACGACGGGCACGCCTTGATAGAGCCGTTTCTGCGCCTCGACGACGATGACGCCGGAAAAGATCGGCCACAGCCGCCGGCCGGCGCGCTCCAGCACATTGTGGAAGCGCATCATGAAACGGCGCCTCGACGGCGGAAAGAACAGCGCATCGGACCAGGCGGCGGGCGTAAAATTCGCCTCGCGCAGCAATTCGGTGAGCTGGCCGCGCGAAAAGGGCCGGCCATTGCCGAATGGGGTGTGCTCGAAGCGCGCCCAGACACCGCGCCGGTTGGGCACGACGATGACGACCCGGCCAGCCGGCGACAGCACGCGCCAGATCTCGTTCAGCGTCTCACGTGGGTTCTCGACATGTTCGAGCGAATGGACGAGCAGCATGCGGTCGATGCAGGAATCGACCAGCGGCAGTTCCTCGTCGAAGACCAGTGCCGTCGCCGTTGGCCCTGTCGCCGGCCACACCACCGCGCCCTGCGTCGCCGGCATGAAGGCGAAGACCCGCTCGGCGTCGCAGCCGAACCTCTCCAGCCACGGCAAGGTGTAGCCCAGACCAACCAGCCGCTCGTTGGGCACGACCGCCCATATCGACGACAACGCCATGGTGATCGAACGCTCGGCGAAACGGCCGAGTGTTGTCGAATAGAAGGAGCGAAGATCGACGATGTCGGAATGCATGGCAGGGATGTAGCCGCGATATCGGCGGGTTTCAACAACAGGCCGCGACGACCTGCCATTCCGGGAATGTCACTAGACATTGCGGGATGTTGTTCAACGTCCCGGAATGTTGCTCAACATCCAGCATGTCTTCAACATCCAGGATGACATCCACGCGCCGGCGCCCTATGTCTGCGGCCATAAACGGAGAGATGCGATGCCGGTCGAAATCGAACAGTTCATGTGCCGCAGCGACAATTTCGGCGTGCTGGTGCATGATCCCAAAAGCGGCCAGACCGCGATCATCGACGCGCCCGAGGAAGCGCCTATCCTGGCCGCGATAAAGCGCACCGGCTGGACGCCGACGATGATCCTGACCACGCATCATCACATGGATCACGTCGAGGCCAATCTTGCGTTGAAGGAGCGCTTCAAGCTGCGCATCGTCGGCCCGGAAGCGGAAAAGGCCAATATCCCCGGCATCGACGAAACCGTCGAAGACGGCTCGGTCCTCCATCTTGGCGATGAAAAGATCGAAGTCATCGCCACGCCCGGCCACACCGCCGGCCACGTTTCCTACTATTTGCCGGCTTCGGGTGTGGCGTTCACCGCCGACACGCTGTTTGCGCTGGGTTGCGGACGGCTGTTCGAATGCAAGCCGCCGGTGATGTACGATTCGCTGAAGAAGCTGGCCGCGCTTCCGGCCGAAACGATTATTTATTGCGGTCATGAATACACGCTCGCCAACGCCCGTTTCGCGCTGACCGTCGACCCGACGAATTCGGCATTGAAGGAACGCGCCGCCAAGATCGAAAAGCTGCGCGCCGACAATAAGCCGACGCTGCCGACGACGATCGGCGAGGAGCTGTCGACCAATCCCTTCCTGCGCTGGCACGATCCGGCGATCCGCAAGCATCTGGGGCTGGAGAAAGCTTCGGACGCCGAGGTCTTTGCCGAAATCCGCAAGCGCAAGGACAATTTCTAGGCCCGGTGGTATCGTCGCCATGACCAGCTCCGCAGAAATTATCGCGACGCTCGGGCTGAAGCCGCATCCGGAAGGCGGCTGGTATGCCGAGACCTTTCGCGATGGCACCGGCGGCGCGCGCGGCCATTCGACTGCCATCTATTTCCTGCTTGAGGAGCATCAGGTTTCGGCCTGGCACCGGGTCAAGGATGCCGCCGAGGTCTGGCATTTCCATGCCGGCGCCCCGCTGGCGCTGTCGATGTGGGAAGAAGGCAGCCCGAAGGTTGATCAGGTCATAGAACAAGTCCTCGGTATCGATCTCGCAGCCGGTGAGCGGCCGCAGATCGTCGTGCCCGCAGGCTGGTGGCAATCGGCGCGCAGCCTGGGCGAATGGACGCTGGTCGGCTGCACCGTCGCGCCGGGCTTCGAGTTTGCGGCCTTTGAACTGGCGGCACCCGGCTGGCAGCCTGGACAATCCTAACTTGGCAAGAACCCTAATTTAGCAGGAAGCCTAGCGTGGTCGCGAGCTGGGCGGCGTAGTACAGCGCCCAGACGGCGAAGCGCATCCAGGCGCGGTGGGGCGAGATGGCGGCGACCAGGAATTTCTCCGTGGCGAGCAGCCCGTCCGATGCCATGAACAGCACGGCGCCACCGATCACCCACATATTGCTTGTTGTCAGCGCCGAGATGCCCATTGCCAGGATCGCGGCGATATAGACGGTGATCGGGATACGCAGGCTGGGACCGACACGACGCCACAGCGCCGCCAGCACGATGACCACGAACACCGCCATGGCGAGCGCGATCGCTCCGCGCCACGGCTCGGCGCCAAGCACTCCCAACCCGCCACCGCTGCGCAGGAACAGCGCGACATAGACGATGTGAGCGACAAGAAAACTGGCCAGCCCGCCGAGAAAGGCCTTTTCGCCGTCGCGTGACAGGAAGGCGTCGCCAACGGCGCTGAGTGCGAGCGCGGCGACCAGCAGCAGCGGGCCGCCTTGCAGCCCCGCCAGAACGGCAAGCATCGCTACGGCAAGCGTCTTTGCCGCCGAGCGGGCGAGCGTCGGCGGCATGCCAAGCGTGAAGGCGTAGATGACCGCCGCCGCCAGCGAAAAAATCAGTGTCGCATTGGCATTGGCGTCGATGCCGCCCGCAAACGGCATCGTCATGCCTTGGCTCCGCCTTCGGATGCCCGGGCTCCGTCTTCGGATGCCCGGGCTCCGTCTTCGGATGCCCGGGCTCCGTCTTCGGATGCCCCGGCTCCGCTTTCGGATGCCTCGGCTCCGCTCTCGACCGCAGCCGGCTTGCGCAGGAACAGGGATTTTGCGGCGAGCACCGCGCCGCCGGTGATGAGCACGCAGGCGGCGAGGATGCGCAGCGACGGCTCGGCGACGCCGGGCGCGATCAGCACCAGCGTCGACAACAGCGGCGCCGCATAGCTTGCAGCACCCAGCACCTGGATGTTGCCGCGCTTGACGCCGATGTCCCAGGCATAGAAGGCGGCACCCACCGGCATCAGGCCAAGGCCGAGCACGGCCAGCCACTGGCCGACACCGTCAGGCAGAATCGTCTGTTCCAGCGCCAGGTGGCAGGCGAGCGACAGCACCGCGGTCGCCGCGCAGAACCAGGTGACGATGCTGGTCGGCACCGACGGGAAACGCCGCGACAACAACGAGTAGGCCGACCACAGGACGGCGCAGACGGCAGCCATGGCATAGCCGAAGGAATAGCGGGCGTCGAAGGCCAGCCCACCGCCCTTGGTGACGATCAGCACGGTGCCGGCAAGGCCGAGCAGCGCACCGACGACATGGTTCCAGGCCAGTTTTTCGCCCGGCATCAGCGCCGAGCCGAGCACGATCAGCAGCGGCCACAGATAGGCGATCAGGCTCGCCTCCACCGCCGGCGCATTGCGCAGCGCGGTGAAATAGAAAAAGTGATAGCCGAACAGGCCGGCAATGCCGATCAGCCACACCTGCGGCGGTATCTTCTGGCTCTTGTCGGGTGCCGGCATGAACAGCCGCGCAACCAGCCCGACGCCGGTGCCGATCGAGAAGGTGATCGCCGATAGCAAGAACGGCGGCACCTGGCCCGACGCATCGGTGAGCAGTGCGAGCAACGCCCACATGGCGACCGCCGAAAAGCCGATCAGTGTTGCGCGCCCCATTCTGTCTCCAGTGGCGCGCCAATTCCGCGCCTGGCTATTGTACGGCTTCGAAACGCCCGGCGCTGATGGTCAAGGTGCCGATCTGCGTGCCAACCGTGGCACGGATCGGCGCATATACGCCGGTTTGGCCGAGCGGTGCAAACGTCACCATCATGCGGCTTTTGTTCTTGAGATAGTTGAGCGCCTTGCGGCCCTTGCGATAACCCGCCACCGGCTCGAAGCCCATCTGGCAGGTGACGGTGTCGCCCTTGTAGCCCGGGACCGAGATCGTGCCTTTCGACGCGTAGGTCAACGTCAGGTCGGCACGCATCTCGCCGTCATAGAACTTCACCGTGCGGCCGCAGACCTGGTCGAGACTGTCGGCATGAATGACGGTGGCGGCCATAGGATCGAGCACCGATGCCAGGTCGCCGGCACCGAGCGATACCCAGTTCTTGGGGTCGCGTTTGCCTGGTGCCGGTACGACCTTCGTCGAAGTGACCCTGCCATTGGCAAAGCGGATATCGACCACCGATGCCTTCTTGCCGGAGGTGTAGTCGGCGCGGAATGCCTGCGGCACCATCTTTTTGCCCGCAATCGTGCCTTTGGACGAGATCGTGCCGCGCGTGTCGTCGAACAGCTTGGCGAGACCGGCCGCGGTGACACTGCCTTGGATCGCGTAGGCGCCGTTCTCATAGCGGCTGGAAAACGTTGATTTCGCTATCGAAAGACCAAGAAACGACACCGTGTACTCGCCCTTGAACGACTGCGGCGAGGCAGCAGACGCGGCGGACGGCAAAGCTATGGCAAGCATGGCAACAAGGGCATGTGGCGAACGAAGCATGGCGGGATCGGGTCCTTGATTTTCGGCCGGAGGCGGGCAACTCCGGTCTGGCATGTCCCTATGGAACCGCTTATAGGATGAATTCCGGCCTTAATATGAAAATGCCGGGCGCGCCGTGGGCAATGCAGGGGCTGGGCAAGCCGGAGCTTGACGCCTCGGCGAAATGCAACTATGGAACGCCAACTTTTTCCATAAGGCCGCCTGACCAGAACCGCGCGCCACCCGGCGTGGACTTGAGTGTTTGGCAGACCCCGAGAACTGAAGGTTAGAACCATGTCCCGCACCTGCGAACTCACTGCCAAGGCAGTCATGTCCGGCAACAATGTGAGCCACGCCAACAACAAGACCAAGCGTCGCTTCCTGCCGAACCTCGTCAATGTGACGCTGATTTCGGAAGCGCTGAACCAGAACGTGCGCCTGCGCATTTCGGCCAACGCGCTGCGTTCGGTCGAACATCGCGGCGGCCTCGACGCCTTCCTGGCCAAGGCAGACGTCAAGGAATTGTCGCAGCGCGCCCGTTTGCTGAAAAAGCAGATCGCCAAGAAGACCGCCGAACAGGCTGCCGCTTAAAACAGTTCAAAGGCGGGGGACGACCGCCCTGGCCAACCTCTTGTTGGCCTCTGGCCAACACTTGTTGGCCTGAGCATCGGATCGAAGCCGCAAGGTTTTGGCAATCCGGTGCCCACATACGAAGGCAAGCATCGCCCGCATGGGCATGGTGCTTGGCTGGTTCCATTACCCAGGATAAAAAAATGACTTCCTTCTCACGGTATTTGCCATTCGTGGCCGCCATGGCGCTCGTCGTCGTGGCATCGAACATTCTCGTGCAATTCCCGATGCAGGGCCAGATCGGCGGCCTCTCGCTGGCCGACGTGCTGACCTGGGGCGCCTTCACCTATCCTTTCTCGTTCCTGGTCACCGACCTCGCCAACCGCCGCTACGGACCCACTGTGGCGCGCCGGATCGTCTTTGTCGGCTTCATGACGGCGGTGATCTGCTCGATCCTTGTACCGCCCTTCCTGTTCCGCCATGGCCTGATCGAATTCGAGACCGCCGCCGACCGGCTGGTGCGTATCGCGGCCGCGTCCGGAGCGGCGTTCCTCAGCGCGCAACTGCTCGATGTCACCGTGTTCAACCGGCTGCGCCAGCAGAGCTGGTGGCGCGCGCCGATCATCGGCACGCTGGTCGGGTCGGTGTTCGACACCGCCGTGTTCTTCACCGTCGCGTTCTCGGCTGCCTTTGCCTTCGCCGGACCAAACGACGGCTTTGCGTTGGAAAGCGCACCTTTGATGGGCGTCTTCCATGTCGAGGCGATGCGCTGGATTTCCTGGGCGCTTGGTGATCTCTCGGTGAAACTGATCATCGCCGTCGTGGCGTTGATCCCCTACCGTCTGCTCGCCGCCCGCTGGAGCCAGCCGGCGGTTGCGGCTTAAGCCATGATCCCGAAAAGTGGGACCCGGTTTTCGGAAAAGATCATGGTCGGACAAAGATCATGATCCCGTGGGTCCAGCTCGATTCGGCGAAGACTCCCGACGGCGGACAAGAACTGCGCCTCAAGCGGCGCGGCACCGAATTCTCGATCATGCTGGGCACCAACGAACTGATGAATAGCCGCCTCAGCGGTTCCGAGGAAGCGCTGGCAAAACTGTCCTGCGAGCGGATTGCCGGCCAGAGCCGGCCCACAATCCTGATCGGTGGGCTTGGCATGGGTTTTACCTTGCGCGCCGCACTCACAGAATTGGCCAATGATGCCGGAATCGTCGTCGCCGAACTGGTGCCGGCCGTCGTCGCCTGGGCGCGCGGTCCGATGGCCGAAATCTTTGGCGGCTGTCTCGACGATCCTCGCGTCACAATCCAGGAAGCCGATGTCGGGCAGCTGATCCGGTTGCGGCCGGCGGCCTGGGACGCCATCCTGCTCGATGTCGACAACGGCCCGGAAGGCATCGTCCGCAAATCCAACGATGCGCTTTACAGCCTGCAGGGCCTGGGCGCTGCGCGCAGCGCCCTCAAGCCGGGCGGCGTGCTGGCGGTGTGGTCGCAAGGCCCGGACGGCGGCTTCACGCGGCGCCTGAAGCAGGCAGGCTTCGGGGTCGAAGAGGTCAGTACGCGCGCCAACGGTAAGCGCGGCGCGCGCCATGTCATCTGGATCGCCACCAGGACGTAAAGCCGGCGGGCTCAATCCTGGTGGAGAATGAATTCCAGATAGAGGTTGCGCTGCAGGATCGAGTGGTTGTCGTCGGAGATCAGCGACACCATCAGCGCGCCGTCGCCGCGGGTCCAGACGTCGAGCCCTTCCATATTGTCAATCTGGTAGCCCATATCGGCCTCCAGCAGCACCGGCCCGTCGGCGACCGCGCCCTTCTCGACGCTTTCGCCATAGATGCGCCGCAGCCGCATCTTGACGCCGCTGGCCATCGAGAAACTGCGCTCCAGAAGCAACAGATCGCCATCCAGCAGGAAGGCCCCGTCGGTGATGTCGAAATCGCCATTGCGTTTGACGGTGAAGATGCCCTTGTGCGGTCCTTCGATGATGGCGGCATAGATGTTGCCGGCCTTGTCCAGGCTCTTCTCGGAGACCACGACAAGGCCGCCCTCATGCTGGCCGTTGGCATTGGCGTGGGTGACGGTCTCGAAGCCGCGATTCTGACGCAGCTCGCGGGCCGGAACGGCGAAATCCAGCGGCTTGAAGGGTGCCTTCATGTCGTTGGAGTCGATCTTGAACTGGGCGACGCGGTGGCTGCGCTCGAAGCCGACGGTGGCGATGCCGTCCTTGACCGCGAGACCTTCCGCATCGACCTCCCATTTCCTGTCGATCGGCTGGCCGGTCTGGTCGACCATCTGCTGCATGCGGAAATTCTGGATGCCGGAGGGTCGCTTTTCCGCGTCGCGGACCACCGTGCCGAAGAACCAGAAGCCGGTGTCGGCAACGCCGATGAAGTCACCGCCGGCTTTCAGGAAGCGGAAGGCCGACAGCGCGCCGAAATCGCGTGTCGGCGAGGTCATCTCCAGCCCGCCGACGAATTCGAACGGGCCGAACTGCTTGCCGGCACGGCCAATGTGGAATTCGGTGATCGGGCGGGCCGAGATTTCGACCGGTTCGACAGAACTAGAGTCGGCCGAACCGGCTGCCGCCGAAGCCACGCCGGAAAGCAGGGCGACGGCGGCGAAAAGCGTCTGCTGAAAGCCGCCGCGCCTGGAAATCATCCGGCGCGCCGCATACCACCGCCGCGTCGCGTATCCTTCGCGCTTTCCTCGGCGAACAGCGAAGCCAACTGCTCGGTCATGGCGCCGGCCAGTTCCTCGGCATCGACGATGGTGACAGCCCGGCGGTAGTAGCGCGTGACGTCGTGGCCGATGCCGATGGCCAGCAGTTCCACCGGCGAACGCGTCTCGATCAGCTCGATGACGGCGCGCAGATGGCGCTCGAGATAATTGCCCGGATTGACCGACAGCGTCGAATCGTCGACCGGCGCCCCGTCCGAGATCATCATCAGGATCTTGCGCTGCTCGGGCCGGGCGATCAGCCGGTTGTGCGCCCACAGCAGCGCCTCGCCGTCGATATTTTCCTTGAGCAGGCCTTCGCGCATCATCAGGCCGAGATTGCGCCGTGCCCGCCGCCACGGATGGTCGGCGGACTTGTAGATGATGTGGCGCAGATCGTTGAGCCGGCCAGGATTCGGCGGCTTGCCGTCCTTCAGCCATTTCTCGCGCGCCTGCCCGCCCTTCCAGGCCCGCGTGGTGAAACCGAGGATCTCGACCGAGACGCCGCAACGCTCCAGCGTGCGGGCCAATATGTCGGCGCAGGTTGCCGCGACCGTGATCGGCCGGCCGCGCATCGAGCCGGAATTGTCGAGCACCAGCGTCACCACCGTGTCGCGAAATTTGGTGTCGCGCTCCTGCTTGAACGACAGCGGCTGCATCGGGTCGATGACGACCCGCACCAGCCTTGCCGGGTCGAGGTAACCCTCTTCAAGGTCGAAATCCCAGGAGCGGTTCTGTTGTGCCATCAGGCGACGCTGCAGCCGGTTGGCCAACCGCCCGACGACGCCGGACAGATTGGCCAGCTGCTTGTCGAGGAAGGCGCGCAGCCGGTCGAGCTCTTCTTCTTCGCACAGCTCCTCGGCCCCGACCGTCTCGTCGAAAGCCGTGGTGAAGACTTTGTAGTCGATTTCCTTCGGCAGATTGGTGAAGGGATTGTCGTTGCGGCGCGCCTCGCCGGGCGTTTCGGCATCGGCGTCGTCATCGTCGGACAGGTCGTCCGCGGTGGCGTCGGAGGCTTCGGTCTCGGCCGACTGTTCGTCATCGGCCGAAGCTTCGGCATCCTCGGACTGCGACTGCTCGGAGCCAGAATCCTCTTCGCCGCCCTCCTCGCTCTGCTCCTCGCCTTGCGGCTGGTTGTCGTCATTGTCCTCGGAATCTTCCGTCTCCTGGTCGTCGCCGAGTTCCTCGGCCATCTCCATGGAGGCGAGCATCTCGCGCACGACCCGGGCGAACGCCTGCTGGTCGCCGAGCTTGGCCGACAATCCGTCGAGGTCGGCCTTGGCCTTCTCCTCGACCCAGGGGCGCCAGAGTTCGACCAGCCGCTCGCCGCTTTTCGGGACCGGGCGGCCGGTCAGCTTCTCGCGCACCATCAGGGCAAGAGCTTCCTCGATCGGCGCGTCGGCCTTGTCCTTGATGTCGACGAGGTTGGCCTTGGCGTATTTGTCCTCCAGCATCGAGCCGATATTGTCGGCGACGCCCTGCATGGCGCGTGAGCCTATCGCCTCGACGCGGGCCTGTTCGACCGCGTCATAGATGGCGCGGGCCGCCTTGCCTTCCGGCGCCAGCTTGGTGTGGATGCGCACATCGTGGCAGGCGCGCTTCAGCGCCATGGAATCGCCGAGGCCGCGGGTGATCGCGATATCGGTCTTCGACGCCTTCTTCGGCAATTCCGGCAGACGCGCACGGCTGCCGGCGAGCGCCGGCCGGTCCTTGGCGAAGCCGACCTCCAGCTCCTTGTCGCCGGCGATGGCGCGCATGCAGACGGTGACGGCGCGCTTGAAGCTGTCGGCTTCAGAACCCGTCTTCGACTTGTTGCGCGTGTTGTCGCCCGGACCCGCCATCGAGACTCTGCTTAGCCCAGCACCACGTTGGCGGCGCTCTCGGGCAGATCCTCGCCAAAGGCGCGCTGGTAGAACTCGGCCACCACCGAGCGTTCCAGTTCATCGCACTTGTTGAGGAAGGTCAGCCGGAACGCCATGCCGATATTGCCGAATATCTCGGCATTCTCGGCCCAGGTGATCACGGTGCGCGGGCTCATCACGGTCGACAGATCGCCGTTGATGAAGGCCGAACGCGTCATGTCGGCGACGCGCACCATCTTGTTGACGATGTCCTTGCCCTTGCTGTCGCGATAGTGCTTGGCCTTGGCCAGCACGATGGCGACTTCATTGTCGTGCGGCAAATAGTTCAGCGTGGTGACGATCGACCAGCGGTCCATCTGCGCCTGGTTGATCTGCTGGGTGCCGTGATAGAGGCCAGTGGTGTCGCCGAGGCCGACCGTGTTGGCGGTCGAGAACAACCGGAAGGCCGGATGCGGGCGGATGACCCGGCTCTGGTCGAGCAGCGTCAGCCGGCCCGACGATTCCAGCACGCGCTGGATGACGAACATCACATCCGGACGGCCGGCATCGTACTCGTCGAAGCACAGAGCGACATTGTGCTGGTAGGCCCAGGGCAGGATGCCGTCGCGGAATTCGGTGATCTGCAGGCCATCCTTGACGACGATCGCGTCCTTGCCGACGAGATCGATACGGCTGACATGACTGTCGAGGTTGACGCGCACACAAGGCCAGTTAAGCCGGGCGGCAACCTGTTCGATATGGGTCGACTTGCCGGTGCCGTGATAGCCCGACACCATGACGCGGCGGTTGTAGGCAAAGCCCGCAAGGATCGCCATCGTCGTGTTCTTGTCGAAGAGATAGTCCGGGTCGATGTCGGGCACATGCTCCGATGTCACCGAATAGGCCGGTACCACCATCTTGGACTCGAAGCCGAATTTCTCCTTCACCGACACCGTCGTGTCGGGCAGGTTGGCGATGTCACGATCGACCTTGTTCATATCTCTCAACGTCTCCACGGGCGAAACGTCTGATTTCGCCGGCAATCGATTTTGTCCGGGGGCGGTCTTAGAGCCTTTTCCAACCTTATGAAAGTTGGAAAACGACACGAACCGTATGGCCGCTCAGCACAGGCCCGCCTGTTTGAGCACGCGATAGGCCTGCAGCACATCGCGGAACCGGTCTTCCGAACCTCTGTCGCCACCATTCGCATCCGGATGGTGCTGTTTCACCAGTTCCTTATAGCGCGCCTTGATCTCCTTGCCAGTCGCCTTTGTATCAAGGCAAAGCGTTTCCAGCGCCTTGGCCTCAAGCGGCTTGGCCTTGCGCTCGCGCGCCTCGCGCGGATCCTTCGGTCCCTTGAACAGGTCGAACGGGTCGCGCATGCGGTTATAGTAGCCGGCCCGGCCGGAACGCATCTGGGCCATATCGGGCGACGACCGCGTCGAGGCCCCGTTGGCGCCCATCTTCCAGGTCGGCCGGTGCCCGGTCATGGCTTCCTTCTGGAAGCGCGCGACCTCGGTGTCCGGCACGCCGGAAAAGTAGTTGAAGCCCTTGTTGTACTCGCGCACATGATCGAAGCAGAAATGGAAATACTCGCCCTCCTTCATGCGCCCGACCGGCGCACGATGGGTGCCCGCTTCCTTGCAGCCGTCCCACTGGCAGATCGGCGAGTGCGACTTCAGCTCCGCGTCCTTGTCGGGGCGGACGCGAATCTTCTCGAAATATTTGGGGTACGGCTTCATCTTACCCATTTATGGGGCGTTCGCAGATGCGAAACAAGAATTGACATTTTCGCGATCATCGCCCTAACCGCTGAATCGCGGCATAAAGCAGGCGAATGGCGGATTTTGTTGCACGGCGGCGGCCCCTCGCGAAACCGATTTTCGGTTTCCAGGCCGAGACGCCAGCGATATTTGGTGAAGGGAGATGGCGATGTCCATAGAGGCGACCATGGAAGACAAGCTCAATAAGGCATTTTCGCCGGACAGGCTGGTTATCATCAACGAGAGCCATCTCCATGCCGGTCACCACCATCACGGCTCCGACCACCACGGCACTTACGACGGCACCGGCGAGACGCATTTTCGCGTCCGCGTCGTCGCTTCCGCCTTTGCCGGCATGAGCCGCATCGACCGTCACCGCGCCGTCAATGAATTGCTTGCCGATGAATTGAAGGCCGGCGTGCACGCGCTGGCGATCGAACCGGCGGCTCCCGGCGAAAAGACCCGCTGGTAGCTCGGTTCCGCCTATCGTTTTTCGCCGCGCTCAGAGCACCGCTTCGATGAGGAACGGCCCGCGCCGTGACAGCGCGCTGTCCAGCAGCGCCTCGAAGCGCTCGCACGTATCGGCGCGGGCCGCCTCCACGCCCATGCCTTTGGCCAGCGACACCCAGTCGAGCGAGGGATAGTCGAGGTCGAGCATGCGCCTGGCGTTCTCGCCGATGGCGCCGACGCCGACATTCTTCATCTCGCCATGCAGGATCGCATAGGTTCGGTTGGAAAACACGATCGTCACCACGTCGAGCTTTTCCCGCGCCTGCGTCCACAATCCCTGCACCGTGTACATCCCGCTGCCATCGGCCTCTAGATTGATCACCTTGCGGTCCGGACAGGCGATTGCCGCCCCGGTCGCCATCGGGATGCCGCCGCCGATCGATCCGCCCGTGCCCATCATGTAGTCGTGCGGCGCTGCAAAGGCCGACAGCGCGAAGAAACGCCTGGCCGAGGTGACCGCTTCATCGCAAATGATCGCATCGGCCGGCAGTTTGCGCGCCACCGACAGCGCGATCGCATCTTCCGTCAGCTTGCCGCTCGGCGTTGCCTCGTCGGGAAAAGCGGCCGCGACGACCTGTCGTTTCGGCGGCTTGATGCCAAGTTCGTCGCGAAGCGCCTCCAGCGCCGCATGCAGATCTTCGCCATGGGCGGCCAGTGTCAGCACCTCGCAGCCTTCCCGAACGAGCCGTCCCGGTTTTCCCGGATAGGCGAAGAAGGCAACCGGCTCCTTCGCGCCGACCAGGATCAGAACATCGACATCCCTGAGCACAGCCATCGCCGCGTCGACCGGATAGGGGATGCGGGCCGGCGCGACACGCCCGCGCCCGCGTTGCATCCGTGCGATCAGAACCTCGCCGAACAGCCGGACGTCGCTGCCCGTCGAGATTTGCCCGGCGATGGCGAGCGCATCGGCGCGTGCGGCCTTTCCGCGAACGATCATGCCTGCCCGGCCCGGAGCGGCACGGATCGCCGCGGCGACCTTGCGCACGGCGTCCATATCGACGGCCGGCGCTGGCACCAGCTTCACCTTGCCGACCGAAACCGCGTCGACTTCGCCCCAGGCGGCATCCGCCGGCAGGATCATCGTCGCGACGCCGGGTGGTGTCAGCGAGGCGCGAAAGGCTGCTTCAGCTGCCGGCGCGATATCGGCCGGGCCCTTGACGCGGCCGACCCAGTTGGACATCGGCGCCGCAAGGCTTTCGATATCGCTGGTGAGCGGGGCATCGAGCGGCAGATGGTAAGAGGCGTGGTCGCCGACGATGTTGATCATCGGGCTGAAGGCACGCCGGGCATTGTGCATGTTGGCGAGTCCGTTGGCCAGGCCGGGACCGGTATGCAGCAGCGTCGCGGCCGGCCGATCGGTCATCCGCGCATAGCCATCGGCGGCCCCGGTCACCACGCCTTCGAACAGCCCGAGCACGCAACGCATTTTCGGCTTGCGGTCAAGTGCTGCAACGAAGTGCATTTCGGAGGTGCCGGGATTGGCGAAGCAGACCGTCACATCGTTGGCCAGAAGCACGTCACACAGGACATCGGCACCGTTCATGCAATTCCCTCCCGCTCACGATCGAAGAGCACTTGCACCCTGGCGCGCCCGCACAGCAATATCCCGCCGCCACTTTTGATCTGATCCAGTGCCGTAAAGATCAGCCAACCGTCGATTTCAGGAATGCCAGAGCGGCCGCGGTCAGCGCGTCGCCATCCTCGCCGAAATCCCGATTGATCGACATATGCGTGTAGGCGCTGCCGTCGAACAGCGTGACCTTGGTGCCCGTCGCGCGCAGGCGCTCGGCAAAGGCCTTGGAGTCCTCGCCGCGGCCAGGGGCGCGCGAATAGGCAATGAAAGTCGGCGGGTGCCTGCGGCCGTCGACATGGCTGGCCGGCGACAGTGCCGCCCATTGCGCGGGATCGGAAAAGACGCGGGCATAGGCCCGCACCATGCCGCCCTTCTTGGCAAGTGCTGCAAGATCATAGGCCCTGGTATCGTCGAGAATGAGCGCAGCTATGCCGGGCAACCCGCCGCGCATGCCGGTCAGCGCAATCAGATGGCAGCCGGCCGAATGGCCCATGCCGACGATGCGGTTGGGATCGCCGCCATGCCGGGCGATGTTGGCTCTGATGTAGGCGTAGGCCTTTTCGACGTCACCGGCCTGGGTGGCGACATCGGCCTGCGGCAACATGCGGTAATCGATGGAGACGAAGCAGAAGCCGTTGGCGAGCAGGAAGGCCGGTTTGGCGTCGACCTGACTGCGTTTGCCAAACTGCCAGGTGCCGCCATGAACGAAAAACACGACCGGCAGGCCCATTGCACCATCGGGCGCATAGATGTCGAGCTTGGCCGGCCCGTAGTCTAAGGTTTTTGGCGTGGGTCGGCGTGTTTCCGACGCGGCCGATGCTTCCAACGGCAGCATCGCCGCCACCGAGGCCATGATCAGGCTTCGTCGATCGATCATCACTGTCTCCTGACGAGGCAAGACTGCACGCGGCGGCCCCAGCCGTCCAGTCAGGGATTCGCCACACACCCGCTACCCGCGCTGAATACCGCTCCGCACCGAGCGCCTTGATCCCAGAGTGGCCTCAAAACCTCATGATCGTAGCCACCTCTTCACATGAAGGGAACAAACGGTACCCCCCGACAGTTGAATGCGAGGTGAGCCGAATGGAAGCCACAGCGGCTCCGAGGGCAAAAGCATCATGCGAGAGAACCAGTCTGACGTCTTCGATCTGTTTTCGGAAATTTACACCAACGCGGCACAGGAAGAGATCAGCATCCAGCAATATCTCCTTGCCTGCCGCGAGGACAAGTCGATGTATGCCTCAGCGCCTGAACGGATGGTCGAGGCGATCGGCGAGCCGAACCTGGTCGACACCAGCAAGGATGAGCGGCTCGGCCGCATATTCTCCAATCGAACCCTGAAAGTGTACCCCTCCTTTGCCGATTTCTATGGCATGGAGGACACAATCGAGCGCATCGCCGGCTATTTTCGCTATGCGTCGCAGGGGCTCGAGGAACGCAAGCAAATCCTCTATTTGCTCGGCCCGGTCGGCGGCGGCAAATCGTCCCTTGCCGAGCGGCTGAAGAAGTTGATGGAGCAGCGCCCGATCTACACGCTGAAGGTCGGCAACCAGGTCAGCCCGGTTTTCGAATCGCCGCTGGGCCTTTTCCATCCCGATCGCATGGGCGACCTGCTGGAGGATAAATACGGCATTGCCCGACGCCGGTTGAATGGGCTCATTTCGCCATGGGCGGCCAAGCGCCTCGATGAACTCTCCGGCGACATTTCCAAGTTCAGCGTCGTCAAGCTGATGCCTTCGCGACTGCGCCAGATCGGCATCGCCAAGACCGAGCCCGGCGACGAGAACAATCAGGACGTTTCGGCCCTGGTTGGCAAGGTAGATATCCGGCAATTGGAAAATTTCAGCCAATCCGATCCGGACGCCTATTCCTATAGTGGCGGACTGAACCGGACCACCCAGGGCCTGCTTGAATTCGTCGAAATGTTCAAAGCGCCTATCAAGGTCCTGCATCCGCTGCTGACCGCCACCCAGGAAGGCAGCTACAACGGCACCGAAAATTTCGGCGCCTTTCCCTATCAGGGGATCATCGTGGCTCATTCCAACGAGTCGGAATGGCTGCAGTTCAAGAACAACAAGAACAATGAGGCTTTTCTCGATCGCATCCTCGTGGTCAAGGTGCCGTATTGCCTGCGGATAACCGAAGAGCGGCAGATCTACGAGAAACTGCTGCGGGAGAGCGAATTGGCCGCCAGTCCCTGCGCTCCAGAGGTGCTGGACATCCTCAGCCGGTTTACCGTCTCGACCCGGTTGGCCGAGCACGACAATTCGCCGCTCTACACCAAGATGCGCGCCTATGATGGCGAGAACCTCAAGGAAGTCGACCCCAAGGCCAAGTCGGTTCAGGAATATCGGGACGCCGCGGGCGTCGACGAGGGCATGGCCGGCGTCAGCACGCGCTTTGCCTTCAAGATCCTGTCGCAGACCTTCAACTATGACACCGAAGAGGTGGCCGCCGACCCCGTGCATCTCATGTACATCCTGGAGGAGGCAATCAAGCGCGAACAGTTTCCGAAGGAGACGGAAGCCGCCTATCTGGAGTTCATCAAGTCCGAGCTGGCCGCGCGGTATGCCGAATTCATCGGCCATGAGATCCAGAAAGCCTATCTGGAATCGTACAGCGAGTACGGCCAGAACCTTTTCGACCGCTACATCGCCTACGCCGACGCCTGGATCGAAGACCAGGACTACAAGGATCCCGACACAGGCCAGATCCTCAACCGCGAGGTTTTGGACAACGAGCTTTCGCAGGTCGAGAAACCGGCCGGCATCGCCAATCCCAAGGACTTCCGCAACGAGGTGGTGAAATTCACGCTGCGCGCCCGTGCAAGAAACCATGGCCGCAACCCGGCGTGGACAAGTTACGAAAAGCTGCGGGAAGTCATCGAGAAACGCATGTTCGGCCAGGTCGAGGACCTCCTGCCGGTGATCAGTTTCGGCTCCAAGCAGGACAGCGTCACGGAAAAGCGGCACAATGAATTCGTGCAGCGGATGGTCGAGCGCGGCTACACCGAGCGGCAGGTTCGTCGCCTTGTGGACTGGTACATGCGGGTGAACAGGGCGGGTTAGAGAACCCGGATGGTTCCATGCCGATCTTCATCGACCGCCGCCTGAACCCGAAAGACAAGAGTCTCGGCAATCGCCAGCGCTTCCTCCGACGCGCGCGCGAGGAATTGAAGCGGAGCATACGCGACCAGATCCGCACCGGCAGGATTGCCGACGCGGATTCCGAGCACGCCGTGCGCATGCCCGAAAGAGGCACAAGCGAGCCGAGCTTCAACAACGCCCGCGACAGCGGCAAGCGCCAGCACATCTTGCCGGGCAACAGGCATTTCTCCGCTGGAGACCTGATCCCCAAGCCCGGCGGAGGCGGCGGGGGAGCATCGTCCCCGGGAAACAAGGCATCCGAGGACGACTTTCGTTTCGTACTGTCGCGCGAGGAAGTGCTCGATCTGTTCTTCGAGGATCTCGAGCTCCCGGACATGGTCAAGCTCAACCTCAAGGAGATCCTTGCCTTCAAGCCGCGCAGGGCCGGCTTCGCCGCCACCGGTTCGCCGACCAACATCAATGTTGGCCGGACGATGCGCAACAGCCACGGCCGCCGCATTGCGCTGAGGCGCCCCAAGCAGGTCGAACTGGATGCGATCCTCGAGGAAATCGCCTCGCTCGAGTCGGCGCCATCCAGCGTCGACGCGCGCCAGCGTATCGCGGCACTGCGCGAAGAGCTTGACCGGCTGGAACGACGCCGCCGCCGGATTGCCTATGTCGATCCGGTCGACATCCGCTTCAACCGCTTCGATTCCCGGCCGGTGCCGAACGCCAATGCCGTCATGTTCTGTCTGATGGACGTGTCCGGGTCCATGGGCGAGCGCGAGAAGGATCTGGCCAAGCGCTTCTTCGTGCTGCTGCACCTGTTCTTGAAACGACGCTACGACCGCATCGAGATTGTCTTCATCCGCCACACGCACCTGGCTCAGGAGGTCGACGAGGAGACATTTTTCTACAACACCCAAAGCGGCGGCACCGTCGTTTCCACCGCGCTGGAGGAAATGCACCGTATTATCGCCAGCCGTTACCCGGCCCACGACTGGAACATCTATGCCGCCCAGGCCTCGGACGGCGACAATTTCGCCGGCGATTCAGAGCGATGCATTTCGCTCCTCAACGGCGAGCTCATGCGGCTGTGCCAATATTTTGCCTATGTCGAGATCATCGACGAGCGTGAAGCCCATATTTTCGGCTCGACCGAAAACGGGACGTCGCTGTGGCGTGCCTATAACGCCATCGACCAGAAATGGCCGAACTTCCAGATGAGCCGCATCGCCACACCCGCCGATATCTACCCGGTCTTTCGCCAGCTCTTCGGCAGGCAGCCGGCCTCCCTCAAGAGAGCGTGAGGGTTCCCGATGGCCAGACAAGCGAGCAAATCCAGCCTGCTTTTCTCAGGGGCAGACTGGGATTTCAAAACATTGTCACGGGCCTTTGACGCGATCGAGGCACTTGCGGTCGAAGAGCTTCATCTGGACACCTATCCCGTTCAGATGGAGATCATCTCGTCGCAACAGATGCTCGACGCCTATTCGTCCATCGGCATGCCATTGATGTACCGTCACTGGTCCTTCGGCAAACATTTCCTCCACCAGGATCTGCTCTATCGCAAAGGCGGGCGAGGGCTTGCCTATGAACTGGTCATCAATTCCAATCCCTGCATCGTCTATCTGATGGAGGAAAACACCATGGCCCTGCAGGCCTTGGTGACGGCCCATGCAGCGCTCGGGCACAATCATTTCTTCAAGAACAATCAGCTGTTCAAACAGTGGACGGATGCGGGTGCGATCCTCGGCTACCTGGACTTCGCCAAGGGCTACATAGTCCGTTGCGAGGAGCGGCACGGCCTCGCCGCCGTCGAGGCTGTTCTCGATTCCGCTCACGCGCTGATGGATCAGGGCGTGTTTCGCTATCACCGGCCGCCGAGGCTGTCGTCGGAACGGCAACGCGAAGGAATTCGCGAGCGTCTCGAATACGAAGAGCGATCCTACAACGACTTGTGGCGTACGCTGCCGCCTTCGCAGCAGGAGACCAACGACAAGAGCAAGGACCCGGAGCGGAAGAAATCGCTCAACCTGCCTGAGGAAAACCTGCTCTATTTCCTGGAAAAGAACAGCCCGGTCCTGGAGCCCTGGCAGCGTGAGATCATCAGGATCGTCCGCGTCATCGCGCAATATTTTTACCCGCAACGGCAAACACAGGTGATGAACGAGGGCTGTGCCACTTTCGTGCACTATACGCTGATGAACATGCTGTTCGACCGCGGCCAGATCAGCGAAGGCGCCATGCTCGAAATCCTGCGCAATCATTCCAACGTGATCTTCCAGCCGGCCTTCGACGATCCGCGCTTTTCAGGCATCAACCCCTATGCTCTCGGCCTCGACATGATGCAGGACATTCAGCGCATCTCGACCAAACCCACGGCCGAGGACCGCGATTGGTTTCCCGACATCGCCGGCCAGGGCAACTGGCGCGAGGTCCTGCTTGACGCATGGGCCGATCATCGCGACGAATCCTTCATCCGCCAGTACCTCAGTCCGGCCTTGATCCGGAAATGGCGGTTTTTTGTGCTCGGCGACGCTGCCGACCAACCGCATTGTCAGGTCACCTCGATCCACGACGAGCGCGGCTACCGCAAGATACGCGACGCGCTCGCCAACAGTTACGATCTCGGCGCGAACCGGCCGGACATTCAGGTGGTGGATGTCGATCTGCTCGGCGACCGCCATTTGCGGCTGCAGCACAAGGTCAATGACGGCATCCTTCTCGAGGATGCCAGCCGCGACGCCACGCTTCGTCACATTCGCAGGCTTTGGGGCTATGAAGTCAGCCTGGCCGCCATAGATGCCGAGACCGGCGCGACGATCCACGAACGCTCGACCAGCCAGATCGCCGGATGACGTGCCCCGGCCTCCTGCGCGTATCAGGTGTCGCCAGCTGGCCTGATCCTCAGCCTTGCGATCCGGTTCTTGTCGCGTTTCATGACGACGAAGCGCTTGCCGTGGAACGTAAAAGCCTGCTTCTCCTCGGGGATCGATTGCGTCTCGTGGATGACGAGGCCGGCAATGGTGGTGGCCTCCTCATCCGGCAGGTTCCAGTCGAGAGCCCGGTTGAGGTCACGGATGGGCACCGTACCGTCGACGACGACGGAGCCGTCGGCCTCCTGCTTGACGCCCTGTATGTCGACATCATGCTCGTCGGCGATCTCGCCGACGATCTCCTCGATAATGTCCTCCAGCGTCACCAGCCCTTCGACCTCGCCATATTCGTCGACCACGACGGCGAAATGCGCCTTGCGGCGAAGGAAGGCGTTGAGCTGTTCCTGCAAGGTCGTGGTGTCGGGCACGAACCAGGGTTTCGAGGCGATCTTCATCACGTCGATCCGGGAGAAATCGTTGCCGACTTCGTTCAAGGCGCGCAGCAGATCCTTTGCATGCAGCACGCCGACGATGTTGTCGAGCGAGCCTTTCCACAGCGGCATGCGGGTGTGCGGGCTTTGCAAAATCTCGCGCACCACCGCTTCCGGCGCATTGTCCGCGTTGACCGAACGCATGTTGGTGCGGTGGACCATGACGTCGGAGACTTCCAGCTCGGCGAGATCGAACAGCCCGCCGACGCGGTCGCGATCCTCGCGCACCACCTGGCCGTCGCGGCGGAAATCGTCGACCGCACCGCGCAATTCGTCCTGGCTGGAACGCTGCGGCTCGATGCGCGAAAGCTCGTATCCGAACATGGCAAGCAGGCGCGTGCGCACGGCAACGAGCAGCACGATGAGGATGGCGAGGACGGCGACGACGATCCAGCCGGGCTCGTTGGTCATCTCGGCCGCATCTTCTGCTGGTCAGAATGGTTTTCTGTCAGAAACGACAGCACTTCCGATGCCGGAACATCTTTGGCAATGAAAGCCTGGCCGATGCCGCGCGTCAGGATGAAGGTCAGCGCGCCGCGTGACACCTTCTTGTCCTGGGTGATGAAGGCAAGCAGAGCCTCGGCGTCAGGCAATTCGCCCGGGATGTCGGCTATCCGCCAAGGCAGGCCGACGGCGCGCAGATGCGACTCGACGCGCGCGGCATCGTCGGGGCTGGCCAGATTGAGCCGTGACGAGAACCGGTAGGCCAGCGCCATGCCGATTGCGACGCCTTCGCCGTGGACGAGGCGGCTTCCGTCATATTGGGTGGCGGCTTCCAGCGCGTGGCCGAATGTGTGGCCGAGATTGAGCAACGCGCGGTCGCCGGTCTCGAATTCGTCGCGCGCAACCACATCGGCCTTGGCGCGGCAGGCTTCGGCAATAGCCTGCGCCCTCTCCGGCCCGCCGGCAAAAACCTGGACCCAATTCTTTTCCAGCCAGGCGAAAAATTCCGGCCGGTCAATGAGCCCGTATTTGGCGAGTTCGGCATAGCCGGCGCGGAATTCGCGGATCGGCAGCGTGTCGAGCACGCCGGTGTCGGCCAGCACCAGTTTCGGCTGATGGAAGACGCCGACAAGGTTCTTGCCGCGTGGGCTGTTGATGCCGGTCTTGCCGCCGACCGAGGAATCGACCTGAGCCAGCAGCGAGGTCGGGATCTGCACGAAATTCATGCCGCGCCGCACGATGCCGGCGGCAAAGCCGGCAAGGTCGCCAATAACGCCGCCGCCGAAGGCGATGACGATGTCGCCGCGCTCCAGTTTCGCAGCCAGCACACCGTCGACCACCTCTTCGAGACGGGCAAAACTCTTGGTCTTCTCGCCGGGCGGCAACGTGATCACGGCGGTCTGGATGCCGCCCGTTTCGAGGCTGGCCTGAAGGGCAGCGAGATGCGCTGCCGCGACATTGGCGTCGGTGACGACCGCGGCGCGCGTGCCCGGCAGCCGGCGCGCAATCTCCGCGCCCGCGCGGGCCAACAACCCCGAGCCGATCAGAATGTCATAGGTCCGATCGCCAAGGCCTACTTCGACGACAACGGGTGCATCGATGCTCACGATTCCACCTCGCCCGCCGCAGCCGCCTCATCGATGCCGAAATGCCGGCACAGCGCGTCCACCACCTCGGTCGCGATGACTTCCTTGCGGTCGTCGCGGGTCGGCACGGTGACGTCCGATGTCGCGTAGACCGGATAGCGCTCGCCCATCAGCCGCTTCAGCACGGCGCGCGGATCGGCACTTTTCAACAATGGCCGGTTCTGCTTCTTGGAGACGCGGTCCATCAGAAGATCGAGCTCGGCCTTCAGCCATACCGACACGCCCTGCGCTGCAATCGCCTCGCGCGTCTGCGCATTCATGAAGGCGCCGCCGCCGGTCGACAGCACCTGCGGGCCGTTTTCCAGCACGCGCAGGATGACGCGCTGCTCCAGCGCCCGGAATTCGGTCTCGCCATAGCGCTCGAACAGCTCCGGAACGGTCATGCGCGAGACGCTTTCGATCTCCTGGTCGCTGTCGATGAAGGGCAGCGCCAGCATCGTCGCCACCTTACGGCCGATCGCCGTCTTGCCGGCGCCCATCAGTCCGACGAAGACGACGGAACGGCTGCCCAGCCGGCCAAGCAACGCGGCGTGGGTCTCGTCTGGAGGATTTGCTGGCAGCGCGTTCATTGGATTGTTCGAAGGCCCTCTTTGCCGGCGTATCGACATGAAAAGCCCGTTTGCGTCAAGCGTGGCAAGTGCCTTGAACCCGATATGGACCGGCAGGGTCTGCATCAGAAGTTGCTAACAGGCCCCAGCTTCTTCCTTGAATTGGCCGGATTGGCGTCCCATAAGGGGACAGGGTTTGGAAACGCAGAACAAGAAGACGGGCGAAAATTGATGCCGACACTGTTTCGCTTTGTCGTGGTAACAGCGATTCTGGCTGGCATTGCCTATGGTACGATGTTCGCCCTGGTGATGTTCGTCGAGCCAAAGAAGGGGGAAATGAGCGTGCGCATCCCTCCGGAAAAGCTGAACCCCAAGAAAAGCTGAACCCGAAGAAAATTGAATGAACAGCGCCGCCCGCATCGAAGCCTTTCTGGAAATGATGAGCGCCGAGCGGGGCGCGGCCGAAAACACGCTTTCCTCCTACCGCCGCGACCTCGAGGACGCTTCTGGCGCGATCGATGGCGGGCTGGCCACTGCCGCCGCCGCCGATATCCGCGCCTATCTCGACGACATTGCCGCCCGCGGCTTTGCAGCCACCTCGCAGGCGCGCAAACTGTCGGCGATCCGCCAGTTCTTCAAATTCCTCTACGCCGAAGGCCTGCGCGGCGATGACCCGACCGGCACGCTGGACAGTCCGAAAAAGGGCCGCCCGCTGCCCAAGACGATGAGCGAGGCCGACACCGGCCGGCTGATCGACCGTGCGGCGCTTGAGGCCGGCGGTGTCTCGTCGGGCGATGGGGACAGTCTGGCGTCACTGCGCCTGCATGCGCTGGTCGAGGTGCTTTACGCCACCGGCCTGCGCGTTTCGGAGCTGGTCGGCCTGCCGGTGACGGTGGCGCAGCGCGACGACCGTTTCTTCATGGTGCGCGGCAAGGGCGACAAGGAGCGCATGGTGCCGCTCTCCGCCAAGGCGCGCACGGCGATGAAGACCTGGCTTGCCGCCCGCGCCAGGGTGCCCGCCTTTGCCGACAGTCCGTTCCTGTTTCCGGCCGCCTCCGACAGCGGCTATCTCTCGCGCCAGGTCTTCGCGCGTGACCTGAAGGGGCTGGCGGCAAGGGCCGGCATCGCCTCGGCGAAGATCTCGCCGCATGTACTGCGTCATGCTTTCGCCAGCCATCTCCTGCAGAACGGCGCCGATCTCAGGGTCGTGCAGCAATTGCTTGGCCATGCCGACATATCGACGACACAGATTTACACCCATGTGCTGGAAGAGCGGCTGGTGCGGCTGGTCAACGATCATCATCCGCTTGCCGACTAGGCCTCATATCGCTATGTGAGGACGACATTTCACCGCCCGGAGCCTTGGATTCAAGGGTCCGTCAGCCATTGCCTTCCGACGTATCGGTCCGCTCACGCATGTACAACTACCTCGATTTCGAAAAGCCGGTGCAGGACCTCGAGGGCAAGATCCTCGAGCTGAAGAAGCTTGCCGAGAACGGCGAGGCGGTCGATGTCGGCGACGAGATCAGCCGTCTCGAGAAGCGCTCCCGCGACGCGCTGCGCGACGCCTACAAGGCGCTGACGCCGTGGCAGAAGGTGCAGGTGGCGCGCCATCCCGACAGGCCGCATTGCGTCGACTATATCAAGGGCCTGTTCACCGATTTCACGCCGCTGGCCGGCGACCGCAATTTCGGTGAGGACCAGGCGATCGTCGGCGGTTTCGCCCGTTTCCGCGGCGAACCCATTGCCATCATCGGCCAGGAAAAAGGTTCCGACACAGCCAGCCGCCTGAAGCACAATTTCGGATCGGTTCGCCCGGAGGGCTACCGCAAGGCGGTACGGCTGATGGAACTGGCCGACCGCTTCAAGATCCCGCTGCTGACGCTGGTCGACACGGCTGGCGCCTATCCCGGTGTCAACGCTGAAGAGCGCGGCCAGGCGGAGGCTATCGCCCGTTCAACCTCGACCTGCCTCGGCCTGAAAGTACCGTCGATCTCGGTGGTTATCGGCGAAGGTGGTTCGGGCGGAGCCATTGCCATCGCCACCGCCAACCGCGTCTACATGCTCGAACACGCCATCTATTCGGTGATTTCGCCGGAAGGCGCCGCCTCTATCCTGTGGCGCGACACGACGCGATCGAAGGATGCGGCAACCAACATGAAGATCACCGCGCAGGACCTTCTGGAGCTGAAGATCATCGACGCCATTATCCCCGAGCCGCTCGGCGGCGCGCATCGCGGCGCCGAAACCGTGATCGGCGCGACCGGAGACCTCATCGCCAGGACGATGAAGGACTTTGCCGGCGCCAACACAGATTTCCGCGAGCAGCGCCGCGAAAAATACCTGGCCATGGGCCGCAGTCTCTGACCGCATGCAGCCTTGGCGGCCACAATGTGGCGGAGCGGAGCATTTTTGCCACAAAAATGCCGCTGCATTCGGCTCAATGAGACTGCCGCAGGAGGATGCGTCGGCACTTGCGGTAAGGAATTTGTTAGGGTTAACGGGCTTAGGGTCCGTCGATGCGCAGTGCAGCAGCCGGGGCAGGAAACGTCCTGGCGCCAGAGAAAAGACGATATCCGCAGCCATGTTTATCAAGCTTGCCCGCACCGGAATCCTGATCGCCGCCCTCGGCGTTGCCGGCTGCAACAATTCGTCGATGAAGGATTTCGCGCCGGAGGCCAACAAGCCGCTGCCCGACAAGATCCTCGCCGACATGAGAGCCAAGGGCATGGTCCGCACCTCGTCGGTGATGGCTCGTATCTTCAAGGAAGAAGGCAAGCTCGAGATCTGGAAGGCCAAGACCAACGGCCGCTACGACATGGTCGCCAGCTACGACATCTGCAAATGGTCGGGCAAGCTCGGGCCGAAATACACAGAAGGCGACCGCCAGGCGCCGGAAGGCTTCTACACGGTGCGCCCGGCGCAGATGAATCCGCGCTCGAACTACCATTTGTCCTTCAACATCGGCTATCCCAACGCCTATGACCGCGCCAATGGCCGTACCGGCTCCAATTTGATGGTGCACGGCGCCTGTTCGTCGTCGGGCTGCTATTCGATGACCGATGCGCAGATCGAGCAGATCTATGCCTTCGGCCGCGATGCTTTCCAGGGCGGCCAGACCGAGTTCCAGATCCAGGCGTTCCCGTTCCGCATGACTGCCGCCAACATGGCGCGCTACCGCAACGACCCCAATTACGACTTCTGGAAGATGCTGAAGGTCGGCTACGACAATTTCGAGATCACCAAGGTGCCGCCGAAGGTCGATGTCTGCGAGAAGCGCTACGTCTTCAACCAGGTTGCCGCCGACGGTCAGACATTCGACCCGACCGGCGCTTGCCCGGCGACCACGCAGCCTGATTCGCTGAAGAGCGCCTACAACTCCTACATGAGCACCTACGACGCGGCATTCAGCGGCGCGGTCAAGGCCAGCGTGCCGGCGCCCAAGCCGACCATCGCCGGTATCAAGGAAGCCAGCATCGTCTCCGACTGGTCCAAGCGCCGCGCACGCGGCGAACGCGTGCCGATCGATCCGCCGTCGCTCAACAATGACGGCTCGGTCACCGAGACGGCACGCATGGGCCGCATCGATTCGCCTGCCGGCCGCAAGATGGCCGCTCTTGACGCCGAAAAAGCTGCCAAGCAGAAGGCCGAGGAGCAGAGGCTGGCTGCCATAGAGGCGGCCAAGCAAGCCAAGGAAGCCGCCAAGGCTCAGGCCCTGGCTGAAAAGGAGGCCGAAAAGGCCGCCAAGGAAGCCCCTGTCGCCACCGCGACCATCGCGGCCCCTTCGGAAGCGGCACCGATGGCTGAGACGCAAGCGGCGAGTGCCGACGAGAGCCGCGTGACGAAGCTGAAGAACAAGCTGCTCGGCATGTTCGGCGGTTGATTTCGCCCGTGGATGATCGCGCCGCTATTTATGACCTCAAGGGGCTGAACTGCCCCTTGCCGGTGCTCAAGGCCAAGAAGCGCTTGGCCGGGATGCAACCGGGCAGCCGGCTGTGGCTCGAAACCACGGACCCGCTCGCCGTCATCGACATTCCGGCATTCTGTTCGGAGAGCGGCCACCAGTTGATTGAAACGGCGGCGGTCTCCGGCGGCCATCGCTTTCTGATCGAGCGCGGCGAACAGCAATCGTAGAGTTCAACGCCCGGCAATCGCCAGCGGGTTGTTTTCCAGCGCGGCGCGGTCGGGCGTGTCGATCGACGGCCGGTTGGTGAAGGCGGCGAACAGCCTGCGGATATAATCTTCGGGCATATCGAGCGTGATCAGCACCAGCCGCGTGCCGCGCTGGCCATCGGGCCAGGACGGCAATTGCACCGGCGGATGCAGGATCTTCTGCACGCCATGGATCACCAGCGGCCGCGACGGGTCTTCCCTGAGCTCGATAATTCCCTTCATGCGCAGCAGGCGCTCGCCATGCGTCGAGCGCAGCAGGTCGAGGAACATCTCGATCGCCGAAAACGGCACCGGGCCGTCATGCACCAGCGAATAGGAACGCACGCGCGAATCGTGGCGATGACCGTAGTCATGGCCATGTGCATGATCATGCCCATCATGATGGTGGTGGTCGTGATCGCGCGCCGCTTCCTCGCCCAGCCAGCGCCGCACATCGGCGGATTTGGTTGCCGGGTTGTAAAGGCCGCAGTCGAACAGCGCCGCCACGCCTGTCTCCGTGTCGCCGGCATCGAGCAGTTCGGCGCCCGGATTGATCTGCCGCAGGCGCGCCCGAAGCATTTCCAACTCATTGGGATCGGCGACCAGATCGGCTTTGCTGAGCACGATGCGATCGGCGACGGCAGCCTGCTTCACCGCCTCGACATGGGCGTCGAGCGTGGCGTTGCCGTTGACGGCATCGACCAGAGTGATGACGCCGTCGAGCCGGAAGGCCTGGATCAGCGCCGGATGCGCCATGATCGACTGCAGCACCGGCGCCGGGTCGGCAAGGCCGGTGGTCTCGACGATGACGCGGGCAAGCCGGGCAATGCGGCCGGTCTGCAGCCGGTCGACCAGATCGGCCAGCGTATCGACCAGTTCGCCGCGCACCGTGCAGCACAGGCAGCCGTCCGACAGCTGGATAATGCCGTCGGAAGACTGCTCGACCAGCAGATGGTCGATCGCCACCTCGCCGAACTCGTTGATGATCACCGCCGTGTCGGCCAGCGCCGGATCCTTGAGCAGCCGGTTGAGCAGCGTCGTCTTGCCGGCGCCGAGGAAGCCGGTCAGCACCGAGACGGGGATCGGGAAGCCGCTGCCCATTGGCTAGTTCGCAACCTTGACCGGCTGGTCGCCCTGCGCGGCGGAGCCGGCAATCTTCGGGCCGGTGCCGGCCGGTGCCGGCCTGTCGGGCCGCCAGCTCGGGATCGGCACATCGGCGTATTCCTGGGCGCCCTGGTCGAGGATGGCCTTCGGCGCTGGACCGGTGGCGCCGCCAAGGCCGACGGCAACCAGCGTCGGCACATGGTCGAGCTTTTTCTGATAGGGCGATTTCGGCGCATCCTTGGCGACGACCGGCGGTGCCTCCGACTGCTCCTGCGGCGTCTTCTTCTTGCAGACCTCGTCCTTCATGTCGTTGGGCGAGACCGTGTCGCCATAGGGCGCCAGCGTGGTGACGGTGGCCGAGCCGGCGGCAGGCGTGTCAAAACCTTGATCGAGCAGTTTTGCCGCGGTCTCGGCCCGTGTGACCGCCGATTTCTCGCCAAGCACCACCGCGACCAGCGTGCGCCCGTTGCGGGTCGCCGAACCGATCATGTTGAAGCCGGAGGGGCAGACAAAGCCGGTCTTCATGCCATCGGCGCCGGGATAACGGCCGATCAAGAGATTGTAGTTGGGGATCGCCTTCTTGCCGACGGCAAGGCCTTCGATCGAGAACCACGGGACATATTGCGGAAATTCGCGGCGGATCGCCATCACCAGCACGGCGAGGTCGCGCGCCGTCGTGTACTGATCCGGCGAATAGAGCCCGTTCGGATTGACGAAATGCGTGCCGTTCATGCCGAGCCGGGTCGCCTCGGCGTTCATCCGGTCGGCAAAGGCCGCCTGCGAACCGCCGACATTTTCGCCCACCGCCATGGCGATGTCGTTGGCCGATTTGACCAGCATCATCTTCAGCGCGTTGTCGAGCCGCATCACCGAGCCCGGCTTGAAGCCCATCTTGCTTGGTGGCTCGGCGGCGGAGTGCTTGGTCACCTTGATCGGCGAATCAAGCTGGACTTCGCCGGCGGCGATCGCCCGAAAGGTGACATAAGCGGTCATCAGCTTGCTCAGCGATGCCGGATACCAGCGCTTGAACGCATCCTGATGCTGCAGGATCTTGCCGCTGTTCAAGTCGAACACGACCACCGGATTGGCCAGCGCCGGCCCGGCCACGACCGACAGCGCGATTGTGCCAGCCGAGAATAGTTTGAGGAAATGCCTGTACCGCATGATCAAATCCGAAATCGCCTCTTGCCGTAGTCGCCCCTGGCTCCGTAAGATTTCGTTACGCGATCGCCAGCATATGGTCCGACCCTCAAAACCGGACCCCATTGTTGCGGTGCTATTTACTCTATGTGACGCCAAGATGGCAAAGTGCCTGGCGATCACAATTGCAAGGCAGCGGCCAATACCGCCTGTCCCAACAGCGAGATGGAACCATCATGCCAATCCTGAACCGTGCCGCCGAAATGCAGGACGAAGTTGCCGGCTGGCGCCAGCATCTGCACCAGACGCCAGAACTGAACTTCGACGTCTTCAAGACCGCCGCCTTCGTCACCGAGAAGCTGAAGGCCTTCGGTTGTGACGATGTGGTCACCGGCCTCGGCAAGACCGGCGTCGTCGGCGTCATCCGCGGCCGGCAGGGCGAAGGCCCGACCATCGGCCTGCGCGCCGACATGGACGCGCTGCCGCTCAACGAGATATCAGGCAAGCCCTACGCCTCGACCATTCCCGGCAAGATGCACGCCTGCGGCCATGACGGCCACACGGCGATGCTGCTTGGTGCCGCCAAATACCTCGCCGAGACGCGCAATTTCACCGGCTCGGTGGCGGTGATCTTCCAGCCGGCCGAAGAGGGCGGCGGCGGCGGCAACGAGATGGTCAAGGACGGCATGATGGAGCGTTTCGACATCTCCAGGGTGTTCGGCATGCACAACATGCCGGGCCTGCCTGTCGGGCAGTTCGCCATTCGCCCGGGCCCGATCATGGCGGCGACCGCCGAGTTCACCATCACCGTGCGCGGCAAGGGCGGCCACGCGGCGATGCCGCACGGCACGATCGACCCGATCGTCATCACCAGCCAGCTGGTCGGCGCCTTGCAGACCATCGCCTCGCGCAGCACCGACCCGGTCGAGGCCGTGGTGGTGTCGGTGACCAAGTTCCACGCCGGTGACGCCTACAACATCATCCCCGAAACCGCCGAAATCGCCGGCACCGTGCGCACCTTGCGCAAGGAAATCGCCAAGAAGTCCGAAGAGCGCATCCGCAGCATATGCGACGGCCTGGCGACCGCGTTCGGCGCCAGGATCGAGGTCGACTACCAGGCGAATTACCCCGTGACCTTCAACCACGCGGAAGAGACGGTGTTTGCCGGTGATGTCGCGATGAGTGTCGCCGGCGACGCCCATGTCCACCGCGGCATCCAGCCCGTGATGGGCGGCGAGGATTTTTCCTACATGCTCGAAGCCCGCCCCGGCGCCTTCATCTTCATCGGCAATGGCGACACCGCCGGTCTCCACAACCCGGCCTACGACTTCAACGACGAGGTCATCCCGCACGGCATGAGCTACTGGGTGAAACTGGCGGAAACCGCGCTGGCCGCCTGACGGCGGCAGCGCAAAGCCGGCCGAATTGCCATCGGCCGGCCTCTTGGCGAAACGATCCGAAGCGGCTATGTGTCTGGCCGCGTGGTCCCGTAGCTCAGTAGGATAGAGCGGCAGATTCCTAATCTGTAGGTCACAGGTTCGATTCCTGTCGGGATCACCACGCTTTTCAAAGACTTGGTGAGCCGCCATACTTCTTCGCGAAATTGGCCCGCTGGAGCGGATGAAACCATCACGCCCTCTTGCATTTGACAACAGTCGAGCTTCGGATGTGAAGGAGAACCCTCGCCTGCGCTGGCATTTCGGCATTCGTCTGTTGCATTGGCTGACCGTGATCGCGCTCGCGGCGCAAATCGCCATTGCCTTCGGGCCGATGGACGGGCCGGGTATGGCGACGATGAACTGGCTTCCGCTTCACATGTCGATCGGCGTGACGATCCTTGCCATCATCGTCCTCAGACTTTGCTGGCGCATCTTTACCCGCGCTCCTGTCAGGCAAGCCTCACGGCCCATGCGGTTTGCGACGGCTTTCTTCCATATGTTTCTCTACGTTGCGATTCTCGCCGTCCTGATAACGGGATGGCTGGGCTACCGGCCAATGCCTTTCATGCCTCCCGCGCGGCTTTTCGGAAACTTGCCTGTGCCGTTGGCGCCGTCCGTCAGCGCGCTTTCGGCAAGGGGATTCGCACTCATCCATGCAAAGCTGGTCTGGGTATTGCTTGGACTTGCCGGTGTTCACATCCTGGCTGCCCTGGTGCATTTCGTGCTGCTGCGCGATGGCGTCATGCGAAGCATGTTCTTCAGCCGGTCGAACACCGCATCGCGGGAATAGAAAATGCCGCTTGCGGATGAGGACGGCTGCTCATGCCGCCTAGCCTACGCGACAAGAGCGACGAACACGCCAAGGTTCAGGCGTGCCGCGCCTGCTCCGGGATGCGGCAGTGATACGGTCCTGCCGTGACAGCAACCGCACCGTTTTCCGCACGCGGGGTCGCCGATCCGCCTCAGCCAACCCTGACGACAAAATGCTTCGTCACCGGCTCGATGATCTTCCAGGTTCCCTTGAAATCCGCTTCCACCACGAAGGCATCGCCGGGGCCGACCTCGACCGGCGTGCCGCCGTCCGGCGTAATGATGATGCGGCCGGCGATCATGTGCACGAACTCATAGTCGGTATAGGTGGCGTGATAGGTGCCGGGCGTCGCGCGCCAGGTGCCCGACAACACCTTGCCGTCCTCGGTCGTGTGCTGGACGGCGGTTTGCATGGTCGGCTTGCCCTCGACGACGATCCAGCCAGCCAGATCGCCGGCGTCCGCGTGTTCGACGGTGCCGAATTTGAGGATTGTCTCGCGTGTCATGTGCTGGGCTCCGTTTGGTGGATTGCGTGGCGTTGTTTGCCTGGCCGGTCAGATAACCGATGCACCTGCCGCGAGCAATGCCGGCGCCATACGGCCGGCACCTTGGCTTACGGAGCATCAAACGAAAAACCCGCCTGTGCGGCGGGTCGCTGGCGCAAATCAGCACCATGGGCAAAAATGTACCATAGCTGAGGTCACCGAGTCAAGAAAAAATTCCTATCTCAGAAAAACTGGCGGCGCAAGCTGTCAGCACTGGCTGCCACGAGGCCTCTGTTAATCCGGGTTCGGAACCCTGCCCTCCGGCGCACGCCGCGTCCTTCGGCTCTCGACGGGCGGGTCAGGGTTTGTGCCGTGCCGAGACGAGTTCCGCCTTGCGCCTTGCCGTCTCCATTCCCAGACCGATGAAAGCACGCGCGTGCTTGGCCAGCGCCATGTTGTCCGTCCAGAGATTGCGCCAGATCGCGGTCTTCTTCGACAGGTTCTCATCGACGATTTCAGACGAGAAGGATTCGAAGCTGAGGTCGTCGCTGTAGCCGATAGCCGTCAGCGCATCGAAGATCGCGGCGAAATCGATATTGCCGGTGCCGAGGAAGCCGCGATGGCTCTCGCCGATATGGACATAGCCGATCTTGTCCGCGGCATGACGGATGGCCAGCCCGACATCGGCCTCCTCGATGTTCATGTGGAAGGTGTCGAGATGCAGGAAGATGTTGTCCGAGCCGGTGTCCTCGATGAAGGCCAGCCCTTGCGCGGCGGTGTTGAGCAGATTGCTTTCGAAGCGGTTGACGATCTCGAGGTTGAGCGTGACGCCGGCCGCCTTGGCTGTCTCGGCAACCTTGGCCAGCGTGCCGGCACTGCGCTGCCATTGATCGCGCGTCGGCGCCTCGACCTGCAATCCATGGCTGGTCGAGAGAATGCCGGCGACCTTCCGGCCGCCGAGATCGCGCGTCAGCGCTATGGTGTCGTTGAGGATTTCGACGCCGCGCGCGGCAATCGCCTTGTCGGCGCTCGAAATGTCGCCATCAACAGGCAATCCGATGCTGATCGCCACGCCGAGGCCAAGATCGGCGATGCGCCTGGCGAGCCCGCCGATGTCGACATTGGCGGGGTCGAGATAGGAGAATTCGATGAGGTCGAAGCCGGCCTCCCTGGTGTTGGCCAGCGTGCGCTCGAGATCAGCCTGTGCCGAGCTCGCCGACCAGACGAAAGAATGGATTCCAATGCGCGACATCATCGTCTCCGGTGCTGACAAGAGGTGCGGCCGGGTCATCCCGGCCGCACCGGCCTTGGGAGGATTTAGCGGGCTGCGGTCCAGCCCTTGTAGTCCTTCAGGTTCTCGGCCGTGATGAGCTTCGGGTCGAGCAGGACGGTCGGCTCCGCCGGCTTCTTGCCGGCCAGAAGTTCGGCCGCCATCGTCAGCGACTGGCCGGCCATCACATAGGGATCCTGCGAGGCCGAGGCCTTGATCATCGAGGTGCCGGAGGAGAGCTCCTTCTCGATATCGGGCGCGCCGTCGACGGCGGTGAAGATGAATTCCGAACGGTTGAGCTGCTTGGCCGCAAGCTGGGCGCCGATCGCCGTCGGGTCATTGATGGCAAACACCGCATCGATCTTGTCGAAGCGGGTGAGCAGCGACTGGAACACCTTCAGGCCGCCGTCGCGCGAGCCTTCGGCATTCTGGTCGTCAGAGAGGATCTTGATGTCGGGATGCTGCGCCAGCACGTTCTTGCAGCCCTTCACCCGCTCCAGGATCGAGGACGATGCCGGTCCGTTGAGGATGACGTAGTCGCCCTTGCCGCCGGTGTGGTCGACCAGGTATTGGCAGGCCTCTTCGCCGGCCTTGACGTTGTTGGTCATCACGGTCACGTCGGCGCCCGGCGCCGAAACGTCGAAGGCGGCAACGACGATACCCGCAGCCTGTGCCTTCTTCACCGCCGGCGCGATCGCCTTGGCGTCGACGGCATTGAGCATGATCACGTCGACACCGGCGGCGATGAACGAATCGACCTGCGAGACCTGCTTGTTGAGGTCATAGTCGGCCGACACCGAGGTCACCTCGACCTTTGGGTTGATCTTCTTGGCCGCGTCCTCGATGCCCTTGATGGTGGCGACGAAGAAGGGATTGCCGAGCAGGCCGACCGAGATGCCGACCTTATTGAGGTCCTTGGCCGAAGCAGGCGCGATGGCGAGCGACGCGAGTGCGACGCCGCAGAGCAGTTTGGCGATGGTCTTCATTGCTTTCCTCCGATTGCCCCGCGCCTCTCACGGTGCGTTACATGAAACCGGTCGTTGACGCCGGCGACTAAGGTCAATCACGTTCTTGCTCCTGCCTGGAGCCTGTAGCGGTCGAGGGCGACCGCCACGATGATGACCAATCCCTTGATGATGTACTGCCAGATGTCGGAGACACCGGCCAAGATGAGCCCATTGGAGAGCACCGCGATGATCAGGCCGCCGATCAGCGTACCCCAGATCGAGCCAACACCACCGACGAAGCTGGTGCCGCCGAGGATGACCGCGGCAATGGCGTCGAGTTCGTAGGACTGGCCCAACTGCAAGCCGTTGGCGGCGTAGAGCCGGGCCGCCGACATGGCGCCGCCAAGACCGGCCAGCAGGCCGGAAACGCCATAGACGAAGAGCAGCACCAGCGGCACCTTGATGCCGGTCAGCCGCGCCGCTTCGGCATTGCCGCCGACGGCATAGATCCAGGTGCCGAGCACGGTGCGCTTGTGCACCAGCCAGGACAGCACCACCACCGACAGCGCGATGATGACCAGCCAGGGAATGCCGAACAGCGAACCGTTGCCGATAAAATCGAACGGCAGGTCCGAGTTGAACACCGTGGTGTCCTGGCCGAGCAGGCGGGCAACACCGCGCACCGCGGTCAGCGAACCCAGCGTGACGATGAAGGGCGGCAGCTTGATGTAGGCGATGAGCAGCCCGTTGATGAGGCCGAAGCCGAGCCCGACCAGAATGGCCGCCGGCACGCCGAGCAAACCCCAATCCGGCACCAGCGACACCATCACCGCCACCATCGCCGATGCGGCGAGGATGGCGCCGACGGACAGGTCGATGCCGCCGGTCAGGATGACGAAGGTCATGCCGGCCGCCAGCACGATGTTGATCGACGACTGCTGGGTGACAATCAACAGGTTGGTCTCGGTCAGGAAGCGCGGGTTCAGGAACTGGAAGCCGGCCGCCAGCAGGATCAGCACCGGCAGCATGCCAAGGGCAGCGAAAGCCGTGCGCAACCGTCGGCTCGTGCCGGTGGCCTGGCCGCCTGCGCTGATCTCGGTCGCCTTGTCGGTCATTGCTGAGCCGCTCCCGTTGCAAGTTCCATGATTTTCTCCTGGCTTAGCGGTTCGCCTTGCGATGCCGTCACCTCGCCCGATATCGTGCCGTCGCGCATCACCAGCACGCGGTCCGCGACGCCGATCACCTCCGGCAGTTCGCTGGAGATCATCAGGATGGCGATGCCCTGCTTGGCGAGATTGTCGATCAGCCGGTAGATTTCCGATTTCGCCCCGACATCGACGCCGCGGGTCGGCTCGTCGAGGATGACGACCTTCGGCTCGGTTTCGAGCAGGCGGGCGAGCAGCACCTTCTGCTGGTTGCCGCCCGACAGCGAGCCGGCATTGGCCTGCACCGAACTGGTGCGGATGGAGAGACCGGCAACGGCCTTGGAAGCGCGCCTTTCGGCGGCCGCGAAGTCGCGCAAGCCGCCGGCGCGCGAATCCCGCGCCAGCACGCCCATGCTGATGTTGTCGGAAATCGACATGTCGAGGAACAGGCCGAGTTCCTTGCGGTCCTCGGTCAGATAGGCGATGCCGGCATCGAGCGCCTCGCCCGGCGAGCCGATGGTTACAGGTTTGCCGTCGAGTTCCAGCGTGCCTGACACGCGCCTGTCGGCGCCGAAGATCAGCCGCGCAAGCTCGGTACGGCCGGAACCGACCAGACCCGCCAGCGCCAGCACCTCGCCCTTGTGCAGGTCGAACGAACAGTCTTTCAGGAGACGGCCGTCGGACATGCCGCGCACCGAGAGCGCCACCGCGCGCTTTTCGTCCGGCGGCCGATGATCCTTCTTGTAGAAAGCCGACAGATCGCGGCCGACCATCATCGACACCAGGCGCGAGGCGCTGAGGTCGGCACGCTCGAGCGTGCCGACATAACCGCTGTCGCGCAGCACGCTGACGCGATCGGCAAGCTGGTAGACCTCTTCCATGCGGTGACTGATGTAGATGATGGCGATGCCTTGCGATTTCAGCGTCGCGATGACCTCGAACAGCCGGTCGGTCTCGCGCGAGGTCAGCGACGTCGTCGGCTCGTCCATGACGATGATGCGCGCATTGGTCGACAGCGCGCGGGCGATCTCGACCAATTGGCGCTCGCCGAGCGACAGGCTGGAGACCATGTCGCGGGCCGAAAAGGAGACGCCCAGACGCGCGATGATCTCCCTGGCGCGCCGGGTGCACTGGTCACGATCGACGATGCCGAAGCGTCGCGGCTCGTTGCCGAGGAAGATGTTCTGCGCCACCGTCAGATTGGGCGCCAGCGACAGCTCCTGATAGATCACCGCGACGCCGCTGGCGCGCGCCTTGATCGGATCGCCGGTCGCGGCCGGCATGCCGTCGATCAGGATCTCGCCACCGGCATCCGGCCGATAGGCGCCTGAAAGCACTTTCATCAATGTCGACTTGCCGGCGCCGTTCTCGCCCATCAAGGCGTGCAGCTCGCCGGCATGGACGCTCAGCGAGACATCGTGCAAGGCACGGATGGTGCCGAACGTCTTGGAGATGTGGCGCATCTCCAGCACCGGCTGGCGCACCGTCTCGGCCTTGGCAATCGCACTCATCGCGCGCCTCCCGCCACCGCACCAGCGACGCCCCGGTCCATGGTGGCGGCACGCCAATTGCCGCGATAGCCTGCCAACCCGGTGAAACGCGACGCGCGCACCGGCTCCGGAACTTCGGCGGCGAATTCGCGCCCAACGCTCTCGAAGGCGAGCGCCGCTGCACCGGTGGCACTGCCCTCCAGCGTGGCGCCCTGCAGGAAAGCCTGGTCGGGACGCAATTGCGCCAGCAGTCCGGCGAGCAGACCGCCCGTATTCAGCCCGCCATCGACGATCACCGTGTTGTTCGAATGGATGAGGTCGAGGCAGAGATCGACCATCAGCGCGACGTAGAGCAGCGCCGTAGCCGCGCGTTCCTCGACATTGGGCGCGCGCCCCGCCAGTCGGCCGGAATGCCCCGCCATCGGCCCGCCCGGCGCGAAGCTCGGCAGCGCCATGATGCCGGCATCGATCACCCGCTGCACCGCCGGGCCGGCGATCTCGCCTTGCCAGCCGGCGCTGATGGTTGCGAATTCACGCCCGCCCATGAAGCGGATGGTCGGCACTGGGCCGCCGCCGACATCGACATTGACCAGCATGTCGCGATCCCGGTCGAGCGCGTCGAGGGGACAGGACGGATTGAGCACGACGACCCAGGTGCCGGTAGAAACGACGGTGACCGGGCCAAGCTCCTGCCGGCGATAGGCATGCAGCGCCGCATTCGAGTCATGGACGCCGTTGTGGATGGCGATCGGGCTTGCCGCAGCGCCGAGGCGCTGCTCGCCGATAACGGTGCCGGCGCGCTCGAAGGCAGGCATCCGGTCACGCCAGCCCTGCGCGTCGACCAGCGAGGAAAAATCTTGGCGGCGCGGCGCCCACAAATGCGAATGGCAGCCGAGATAGGATACTTCCGAGACCGCCCGTCCGCCAAGGCGCCAGCTCCAATATTGCGGATAGCCGAGGATCGATTTCGACGCGGCGAACGCGTCGGGCTCGACCTCCTGCAGCCACAGCATGTGGCGGCCGTAGTTGAAGCCCAGCGGCAACCGCGGCGAGAAGGTCTCGGCAAAGCCCGGAATGCGGCGATCGATCCGCGCGGCAATCTCGGCCGGCGGCTCTTGCTCGTAATCGAGGATCGGATGCGTCAGCGCCGCCTCGTCGACCAAGGCAAAGGTGCAGCCATGGCCCGAGACCATGACCCCTTCCACTCCATGACCATCGACCGCATCGGCAACGGCGCTGAGCGCCCAATGGTGGAGCGCCGCCTCGTCGAGCACGCTGAAGCCGCCTTGGCGCACCCATTTCGGCTGGGTCCGGCGCTCGTCGACAATGCGCCCGTCCTGGCCGAAGACGAACAGCTTCGAATTGGTCTTGCCGAAATCGAGGACAGCCACCTTCACTGGATGGCTCCCGAGGCTATCCGCACCATGACGCCGGCGTCTTCCAGCATGCGCGCATCGGCATCGGAAAGACCGTCGTCGGTGACCAGCGTGCCGATGCGGGAAAGCGGGAGCGCGACATTGCGCGCGTGGATCGACAGTTTGCGGCTGTCGGCCAGCACCACGATCTGGTCGGCGCAGAGGCTGAGATCGACGATCGAGCGCACCAGCAGCGGGTGCGATTCCATCACGCCTTCCTGGCCAAGGCCTTGCGCGCCGAGAAAGAATTTGGAGGCGTAGAAGGGCACGGCCTGGGTGAGCGAATGAATGATGCCGGGTTCGCGATGCAGATCACCGCCCGCAACCGTCAGGCTGCAATGGCCGTGGTCGCTGAGATAGGCCGCCAGCGGCATCGAGTTGGTGTAGAGGCGGATGTTGCGCTCGGCGAGCTTGACCCCGAGATGGAAGCAGGTCGAGCCGCCATGCACGATGACGGCGTCGCCGTCACGCACCATGGTCGCCGCGAGAGCGGCGATCTGCCGCTTGGCCTCGACCGCAAGGTCGCGGTTCTCGTCATAGGGCCGGGCGTAGGCAACACCGGCCTGGGAAGCGCCGTCGAGCGCCGAGATGCCGCCATAGACCTTCCGCGCTTCGCCGGCTTCGTCGATCCTGTCGATATCGCGCCTGACCGTCGCGGCCGAAACGCCAAGCCGTTCCTGTAGCTCGCGCACCGAAGCGAACGGACGATCCCGCAGCAGTTCGACGATCTGACGCTGGCGGCCGGAGTCGCTCAATTCTTTCCTCCCGGATGCCATTTTCCATGGCAGTTGGCGCAACTTACTCAACATTAGCCGGATTGCAAGCGGGTTTTGATGATAGTAGATCACTATTGACGTAGATCACTCGTATCTGCGATATCAGCGCCAATTCGACCCCGGCAACGGGATTTCGCGCAGGACACGGCCGAGCCGTTGGAGGAAAAGCGCCATGGCGACCCAAGCTGACGCGCAGGAACTGGCGGCCTTGCGGGCGCTCTCGGCCAGCATCGGGCAGAGCCCGCATCTGACCCAGGCGGCAGGCGGCAACACCTCGCTGAAAGCCGGCGACACGCTGTGGATCAAGGCCTCCGGCACCTGGCTGAAGGACGCGCTGGTCGATGACATCATGGTGCCGGTGGCGATGGCGCCGTTGCTGAGAGCCGTCGAACAGCGCGATCGCGCCGCCGACCAGCCGCAAGGTTTCACCATTGCAGCGCTCAACCCGCGCGGCCTGCGGCCGTCGATCGAGACCACGGTGCACGCCCTGATGCCGCAGCGCGTGGTTCTTCACGTCCATTGCGTCGACACCATCTCGCTTGCCGTGCAGGCCGATGGCGAGGCCGAGGTCGCCAGGCGGCTCGATGGCATCGAATGGGCCTATGTGCCTTATTTCCGGCCAGGCCTGCCGCTTGCACGCGGCATTGCCGAAAAACTGCGGCCTGGCGTCGACGTGCTGATCCTTGGCAATCACGGGCTGGTCGTCGCCGCCGAAACTGTCGCCGGGGCGGAGCTTCTGCTGCGCCGTATCAGGTCTTTGCTGGCCCGGCCGGCGCGCGCGACCGCCGCACCCGACCTCAATGCCTTGGCGGCTCTTGCCGGCGACAGTGGCTACAGATTGCCGGCCGATGTCGAAGCGCATGCGGTTGCGCTCGACCCTGAGAGCCGCCGCATGGCGCAGGCCGGCAGCCTCTATCCGGACCACGTCATCTTCCTCGGCCAGGGCTCCATCGTGGCGAAACCGGGCGAGGCGGTGGCCGATGTCATTGCACGACTGGACACGTCGCCTGCGGCGATCCTGTTTCCCGGCGCAGGCGTGCTGATGCGCGGCGACGCCAGTGCCGGCGCCGATGCCATGCAACGCTGCCTCGCCGACGTGACGGCGCGCATCGACGTCGCCGCACGGCTGAACTATCTCACCGCTTCCGAGAATGACGAGCTGGTCAACTGGGACGCCGAGCAATATCGCCAGAAGCTCAACGCGGCTGGCGGCTAGCATGGACATGATGCCACTTGTCATCGGCATCGACCTAGGCACATCAGGTGCGCGCGCCGTCGCCATGCGCCCGGATTTTTCCATAGCCGGGCATTCGGCCGTTCCACTCGACAGGTTTGGCCGCGATGACCGAGCCCCCACGGCATGGTGGCAAGCGGTCAAGGCGGTGCTGACGGACCTGCTTTCCGGCATCGACCGCACGGCGGTCCGCGCCATCGCCATCGACGGCACCTCCGGCACGCTGCTGCCGGTCGACGCCGCCGGGCGGCCGCTGGCCGAACCGCTGATGTACAACGACAAGGTCGATGACGACGACATTCTGGCCGCGATCGACCGCACCGCGCCGGCTGCAAGTGCAGCGCACGGAGCGACATCCGGCCTCGCCAAGGCCCTGCGCTTCCAGCATCTGCCGGGCATTGGGGCGGTGCTGCATCAGGCCGACTGGATTGCCGGAAACTTCTCCGGCCGCTTCGACGTCAGCGACGAGAACAATGCCCTGAAGACAGGCTATGATGTCGAGGCCCGCCGCTGGCCGGAATGGATCGCCGCGACCGGAATGCGCGTGGAGTTGCTGCCGCGCGTGGTCGAGCCGGGCGAAGTCACCGGCGCCCTCACCGCGGAAGCCGGGGAACTGTTCGGCTTGCCGCGCGATGTGGCCGTCGTCGCCGGAACCACGGATGGCTGCGCCTCGTTCCTGGCGACCGGTGCTGCCGCGATCGGCGACGGCGTCACCGCGCTGGGATCCTCGCTGACCATCAAGATCCTGTCCGACCGGCCGATTTCGGCGCCGCGCTTCGGCATCTACAGCCACCGGCTCGGCAACGCCTGGCTGGCAGGCGGTGCGTCGAATTCCGGCGGCAAGGTGCTGGCTCAGCATTTTCCGCTCGCCCGTATCATCGAACTCAGCGCAAAAATCGACCCGGAGACCGACACCGGCCTCGATTACTATCCGCTTCCCGCCACGGGCGAACGATTTCCGATCGCCGATCCGGCGCTGCCGCCTCGCCTTGCACCCCGGCCGGCGGACGACGCCGATTATCTGAAAGCGATGTTCGAAGGCATCGCCGCGATCGAAGCGCTCGGCTATGACAGGCTTGCCGAACTCGGCGCGCCCGCGCTGATATCGGTCAGGAGCGTCGGAGGCGGGGCGGCGAACCCAGCCTGGACGGCAATCCGGCGGCGCAGGCTCGGCGTCGATTTCCTGCCCGCGCTTTCCGACGAGGCCGCCGCCGGCACGGCGCGGCTGGCGCTGATGGGTGCAAGCCGGGCAGGACTCCTATGAGCGCGAAAACGATCGAACGTCTCGACGGCATCGGGCCGCTGGCGGAGCGCTACGACGTGTTCCTGCTCGACCAGTTCGGCGTGCTGCATGACGGCACACGGCCCTATCCGGGCGCGGTGGCAGCGCTGTCGGCGCTGAAGCGCGCCGGCAAGACCGTGGTGCTGGTTTCGAACTCCGGCAGGCGGGCACGACCCAATGAAAGCCGGCTCATAAAACTCGGCTTCGAAGCGGGAAGCTGGGATCATTTCGTTTCTTCCGGCGAGGTGGCGTGGCGATCCTTCAGGGAGATGGCGACGTCGGGGAAGCTGCGCCCAGGGACAAAATGCCTGCTGATCAGCCGTGAAGCTGACCGCTCCGCGATCGAGGGCCTGCCTTTTGTGCTGACCGGGTCCGGCGATGAGGCCGAACTGGTGCTGATCGCGGCCAGCGAGGGTGACCGCTTTGACCTCGAGCATTATCGCAGGCTGTTCGCGCCGGCTGCAGAGCGGCGGGTGCCGTGTTTCTGCACCAATCCCGACATCATCATGCTGACGGCCGTTGGCCCTCGCTTCGGCGCCGGCCGTCTGGCCGATCTCTATGAAAGCCTGGGCGGCAGCGTTACCCGAATCGGCAAGCCCGACAAGGCGATTTTCGACGCCGCGCTGGCGCTGGCCGGCGAGCCGGACCGTGGCACCGTGGTCTGTGTCGGCGACAGCGTCGAACACGATATATCGGGGGGAAACAGCACCGGCATCGCCACCGCGCTGGTGCTGAGCGGAATACTGGCGGACACACCGGATCTCGCCGCTGTTTTCGACGAACAGCAGGCCTGGCCGGACTACATCACGGAGAGCTTCAGCTTCCGCTGACCGCTTCCAGCATGCGCCGCGCGCTCTCCTCGTCGGTGATCAGGATGGTTGGGGCGATGAGGGTCATGGCGCCGAGCAGCGCTTCGGTTTTCTCCTCGCCACCGGAGGTGAGGATACGGATCGGCGCCTTGCGCAGACGATCGACATCCACCGACATCACGTGGCTGTTGACGGGATGGTCGACCAGATCGCCGTTGCGGTCGAAGAAATGGAACAGGAGGTCACCCACGGCGCCACGCGCAAGCAGGGCCTCCCGATCCGCCTCCTTGAGGAAGCCGCCACGAGAGAAGGTGGTGGCCGAGGCGATCCCGCCGACGCTCAGCAGAACGGCATCGAGCACGTCGGCCATCTCGAAAATCTCCTGCAGGCCGCAGCGCTCGATCAGTGCGATCTTGGTCTCGACGCTGTCGACGACGGCTGGTGTCGGCATCAGATAGCCGTCGCCCTGGAATATCTGAGCGAAGCGCCAGGCGAACTCGGCTGGGTTGACCCGGCGCACGACGCCGACACCGCCAAGCAGCGAAATCACCTTGAAATCGGTGAGCGACTTGGCGCTGATGAAGGGCAGGCTCGAGAACAGCGTCTGCCCCCAGCCGACGCCGACCCGCATCCCGGACTTCATCGTGTCCGACAGGAAACTGCCGGTCTTGGCGCTGATCGCTGGTATCGGATCGGCATCGGGTGCCGAAAGCGGCGCCACCAGCGCCTGCTGCAGCCCGAACGTCTTCTCCAGCGCGCGCTCAAGCCGCACAATTTCCGACAATTCGCTCTCGATGGTGATCTTCACTTCGTTCCGCGCCCGGGCATCCGCCAGCATGCGCACGATGGTGACGCGACCGACGCCGAGCACGTCGGCGATCTCGTTCTGCGTCATCTGTTCGACGAAATACATCCAGGCGGCGCGAATCCTGAGGCGATCCGTCCGGCTTTCGCTGGCGACCTGCTCGGTTGCCTCGCCTCGACCGTCTTCGCTTTCGCCCTGTCGTCGTCTGCCCAAGTCTGTCTCTCCCCCTGCGGCGACGGACGAGCGCGCCGCCGCCGATTCTGCATGCTGGTCTAGTATCGCCTATTGATCTACCAATCGATAGGAGCAATGTAGAGAGTGGCGGCTGCCCCGGTTGGCGGCTATCCGCAGCAAATTTCAAGGCGATCCGCGATGCTCCGACAAATCTCCGAGGATGTCCGCGTCAATCTGAAGGACCGGCTGCGGGAAGTCCGCGAAATCATCCGCCAGAGCCGCCATGACGGCAGCGGCAATACCAGCATCCTGCGCGAAGCAACCAGCCATCTGCCGCCGTTTCCAGGCAAGGGCATCGAAGGCCTGCTCAGCCATGCCGCGAGTGCCGTCGACGAAGCGCTGTCGATCGCTGAAGCTTTCGTCCCGCATGAGCGCCCGATCAAGGTGGACGGCACCACGGTGAAGGGCCTCGGCACCTATTTCCCGGTCGGCAACGAGGATCGCCAACTGGGCGCCGAGCGCCTGTTTCGGCGCGATATGTATTATCTGACCAAGGCGGTGCTTGCCGGTCTGAACATCGACAGTGCCCGCATCCACGAAGCCGATTTCGCGGCCGTCCATGCCACGATGCGCAAGCGGCATGGCGATCTGCTGGCCGCGTTGGCCGCGCCAGGTGCCGGACTGCAGGCAATCGCGGCCACCTGTTCGGCGCTGCTGGTCGAGTGCCTCGGCCAGCGTCCGGTCCGCTTTGCCGAAACGGTGTCCGAAACGCCGGCGGTGGTGGGCAGCAGCGCACTTGACGTAAGCTGCCTGGCACCGCTCGCTTTGGCCTGCGGCCTGGCGACCGCCGGCAGGGACGGCGCGCCGGAGCCGGATATGCTGGAGATCGCGATCCTGGCGGCGGATATCCGCCACGACCGCATCGTTCAGGCCTGCGCCAAGGCAAACCCGATCGCTGAACTGACACCGGTGTTCGCCACCTTGCTTGCCCATCTGCCGTAGTTGGCCGGCCTGGGCTAGCCTTCAGCGGCCATGGCCATGATCGCTTTCTTGGCGCGCTGGATGGAAGCCGGGCTCATCGAGAGTTCGGTCAGCCCCATCTTCACGAAGGTCGCAATGAGATCGGGACGGCCGGCCGCCTCACCGCACATGCCGACCATGATACCGGCGGCGACGCCGGCTTTTGCCGTCATTTCGATCGCCGACATGACGGCCGGATTGGTGACATCGTTGAGCTTGGCGACCGTCGGATTGAGCCGGTCGGCGGCCATGATGTACTGGGTCAGATCGTTGGTGCCGATCGAGAAGAAAGCAACCTCCTTGGCCAGCGCCGGGGCGATGAGCACGGCGGCCGGGGTTTCGATCATGACGCCGAGATCGAATGACGCGTGCGGCACGCCTTCGGCTTTCAGCTCGACCGTGCATTCGTCAATCAGCACGCGCGTCTGCCTGACCTCCGAGATGTCGGACACCATCGGCAGCATCACCTTGATGTTGCCGTGCACGGCGGCCCGCAGCAGCGCCCGCAGTTGGCGCTTGAAGATGTCGGGCCGGTCGAGACACATGCGGATGCCGCGCCAGCCGAGAAAGGGGTTTTCCTCGTCGGGAAATTCGATGCCGGCAATCGGCTTGTCACCGCCGATGTCGAGCGTGCGCACAATGACCGGATACGGCGCAAAAGCCTTGGCCAGCGCCGCATAGGTCTCGGCCTGCATGTCTTCCGAGGGCAGATGCATGTGGCGCATGAACAAAAGCTCGGTGCGGAACAGGCCGATGCCCATGGCACCAGCCTCTTGCGCCGCTTCGATTTCCTCAAGTGAGCCGATATTGGCCGCGACCTCGATGATCCTGCCGTCGGCAAGCTTCGGCGTCACCGTCTTGAAGATGGTCAGTCCGGCGCGCTCCTTTGCCGCCGCTTCGACGCGGCCGGCGAAATCGGCACGGGTCGCCTCGTCGGGGTCGATGATCACATGGCCGGCATTGCCGTCGAGCGCGACGTCTCGCGCGGTGCGCAAGGCATTGACCTGGCCGCCGAGGCCGAGCACTGCCGGAATGCCGTGCGAGCGCGCGATGATGGCGATGTGCGAGGTGGCGCCGCCATGGCCGCACACCACGCCGCCGATACGCTTCAGCGGCGCGCGTGCCAGATCCCAGGCGCCGATGTCATCGGCAATCAGGATAGCCCCTTCGGGTATGTTTTCGAGGCTGACATCGTCTTGGCCCAGCAACACGAGGCAGATCTGCCGCCCGACCGCATGAACGTCATCCGCCCGCGCGTTGAGATAGTGATCGTCGACCGCGCTGAATTCGGCGGCAATGGTGGAGGCGGCGGTGATGACGGCGGAGACCGCGTCATTGCCGCCCTTGATCAGGCCCTCGGCCTCACCAGTCAGGCTATCGTCGGCGGCGATATCCCTGAGCGCGGCGACGATGCCGCGGTCTCCAGCCGACAAGCTGTCCTGCGCCAACGCATTATCCATACGGGCCTGGACCGCGCCGACGGCCGTGCGGAACCTGTCGATCTCGCCTTCTATCTCCTCGGCCCGCAACACGCGGCCCTGTCCGGCGATATCGGGTGGAAAATGCGCAAAGGCCGGGCCGATGGCGAAACCTTCGCTGGCGGCCACGCCACGCAGGCGGTTTGCCCCGTCAGGTGCCGCCGGCACGGATCCGGGCGCGGGTGCCGCTTCCTGCCCGGCATCGTTCGCCGGGCTCTGCGCCTCCGCTTCATCATCGAGGCCGGCCCGCGGATTCTCGAGATAGCCGATCAGCGCCTCGAGTGCCTCGATGGCATCGGCGCCATTCGCCCGCACCGTGACTTCCTGGTTCTCCTTGACCGCCAGCAGCATCAGCTTGACCGAACTCTTGGCGCTGACCGCCTTGCCGTCCTTGACCAGTTCGACGTCGGATTCGAAGCCCTTGGCGAGCTTCACGAACCGCGTCGCGGGACGGGCGTGCAAACCTTCATGCACTCTGACGATGGTCGAGCGTTCCATGGCAATTACTCTGGTTTTGGGCGCCGCTCCCAACATAGGCGTCGGCGCGAATGCTGTCAGGCGGCGATGGTGATGATCGCGCCGGTCTTCAGGGCGGCCACGAGCGCTTGTGGGTCGACTTGCGACGCACAGATCTCGCCCGGCCTCTCGGCCTCGGTAGCGCCGTTGAACGAAATGACGACATGACCCATTTCCAGCACCTTGCTCCACGCGCTGGAGCCGACCGCTGTGATAACAGCGGCAACCGGGCCGAGGGTGATCGAAGCGCCCTTGGCGGGCGCTCCGTCACTTGGTCCCTGCTCCGCCTTGTGGAGCACCGAAACCTCGGCAAGCTCCGGCGGCGAGCCATCCGCAAACAGGATGACCACGCCCCCTTCGGCAAGGTCCGCCACTTCGGGGCCGATGGCAGTGACCCGTGTTCTCAGCAGAACCGTCATATGGCGAACCTCATTTTCTCAACTTTCCCTAGAGCGGTGAACCGCTCTATCTCTTTGTTTTGACGCAATTTCCAAGGGAAAGCATTGTGCGCTTTTCCCGGAATTGCCTTAGAACACGATCAGGCTGACGACCCAGGCGATCAGCACCGAGACCGGACCCATGATCTGGCGGCTGATGAGCACCGCCGGAACGCCGATTTCGATCGTCTTCGGCTTGGCCTCACCGAGCGCCAGGCCGACGGGGACGAAGTCGCAGCCCACCTGGGTATTGTAGGCAAACAGCGCCGGCAGTGCCATTGCCGGCGAAATCGTGCCGTTGGCAATCTGCGGGCCGATAATGGCAACGCCGATGACCTGCGCGATAACAGCGCCCGGCCCGAGAATGGGCGACAGGAACGGCAGGCCGCAGATCGCCGAGATGATCAGCAGGCCGACGATGTTGTTGGCCAGCGGACCCATCGGCTGCGCCAGCACATCGCCGATGCCGGTATACAGGATCAGACCGATGAGCATGGTCACGAAGGCCATGAACGGCAGCACGTTGCGGATGACCTGGTCGATGGTGCGGCGGCCGGCATTGAAGAAGATGCCGACGATACGTCCCATGACCCGGCCGATCGTGCTGATGAGGCCGATCAGCCCACCCTCGCTTGGCAGCGGCTGTGGTGCCGCGGCCGCATTGTTGCTTGAACTCATCGCTGCTGCTCCCCCTGCAGTCGTGACCGTTTCGGATCCGTCCGCCATTGTGATGTTGGCCGGCTTCACGCCCGAAACGTAGATGTCCTCGGTGATGAACTGGGCCAGCGGCCCCGATTGACCGACCGGCGTCAGATTGACGGTCGGGATGCGCTTGCGCGGATAGACGCCGCATCGTGCGGTGCCGCCGCAATCGACGACCACCACCGCCATCTCGCTTTCGATCGGCGGCGCCCTGAAGCCGTCGACGGCTTCGCCACCGGTCATGTCGGCAATAAGCTGCGCCACCGGGTGAATGCCACCACCGGTGACGGAAACCACCTTGCTGCGCTGTTCGGTCGGCTCGATCACGAGCGGGCCACCCCAACCGGTCTTGCCCCGGGAGATGCGTACGGCTTTGTATGTCTTGGCCATGATGTCCTCCCCGCCCTTACAGCTCGACGCCCTGGCGGCGTGCCATGATAGCGGTGATGCGTTCGGTCAGCATGCCCTTGAGCAGGATGACGACGAGACCGACGATGGCGTACCAGATCGCCACCTTGACGTGGTAGCCGGCGACGACGACGCCCTTCTTTTCCAGCTCCAGCAGCGCGACGAGAATGCCGCCCCAGACGAAATACTCGCCGGGATTGATGTGCGGGAACAGGCCGAGCGGCGGGTGCACATAGGACACGGCCGCGTCATAGAAGGCCGGCTTGTGCTTTTCTTCCAGGAACGATCCGAACGTATAGGCCATCGGATTGGTGAGGAAGAACACGGCCAGCAGCGGCAACAGCGTGTAGCGCGTCAGCGCGATCCGGCCGGCGCCGCGCGCCAGGCCATGCACGCGCTCTTCGCCGACCAGTTCGGTGACGGCGTAGAAGGCCGTCATCAGCACCACCAGCGTCGGGATGATGCCGGTGACGAAGCCGGCGAAGACCTCGCCGCCCTTCTGGAAGATGCCGATGAAGTACTTGCCGATGGCGGTCAGCCAGCCGAGCTGCTCTTCCTGCTGGACGTCCTTCAGCTTTTCCTTGAACTGATCGACGGTGATCGGTCCGCTGTCCGCTTGTGCGAGGACAACGAGATGGTCGGAGGCATGCTCGACTGCGAGCTTGCCATGCAATGCGGCATCCGAGACCATGGCACCTGCGACATGCAGATTGTGCACGGCCATGTCGGCATGCTGCGCCAACAACGAAAATACAGACATTTCTCCTCCTTATGCCACCCGCCGGTTGATCCCAGTCGGTGCGCGGCGTCCTCTATCCCTTTGATTTAGAGCCAGAAATCCTCCGGCCCTAAGCCCTTGCTATGTTCAAGCCGGACAGGCCCGGCTTCTTCCCCGGCTCCGACCGTGTCTTGTCGATCTGCTCGATCGCCCGTTTCACGGCCTCGGCCACACCGGGTTCCCCCTCCCCCATGATTGCAGGGTTGGACCGGAGTTTATCGAGGGGAACACCCTCGAATTCTTCATGTCTTTTGAATTTGGTGAAGACGGAACGGCCGCTCATCACCATCAGGCGGCGCACGACCAGATCAGGCGTCACCACGACGAGCGCGATGGTGCCCTTGGCCAACCGGCCGCGAAAATTGCCGGCTCCGACGAAGCCATCCTTGTACTGGTCGGTGACGCCCCTGAAGACATCCGAATAGTGCCGCATCTGCAGCCAGACGCCGAGCGACTGCAGCGCCCACACGATAACCAGCAGAAGCAGTCCCCACTGCCAAATCGCCATTCGGTTCTCCTCCCGAAGCCTCAGTTGAACCGCACCTTGGACCGGCGCGTGACAACAGCAAAGTGAGAACATTTGTTTCCGAGAATGTCAATATGTATGATATTGGCCTCGGCTGCGGTCATCTACAAGGGCGCTGACCGATTTCGGCCGTGGCGCTGTTGTGCTAGGCTGACCGGGAAACAGGATACGAGGAACATGGAGCTGCCCTTCAGGGACGAGCTGGCCTTGATGCCGGATCTTCGCCATCGGCTGCGGCAGCTGCGCTGGTTCCGCGCCACCTTTCGCGGCAGCGCCAAGGTGGTCTCGGACACGTTCGGCGTGCGCTTCGAGATCGACGAGGCCAAGCTCACCAGAGCCTTTCTCGACTGGGTCGAGATCATGGAAGCGCAGAAGCGCTTCGCCGCGATCGACCGCGCCGACTTCATCGTCTTTGCCGCCGGCCTCGTGCTGCGCGAGTTGATAAAACAGGCGCCGGCAAAAGAAATATCCGGCCTCACCCAACTGATCGAGACGGAAACGAACGCCGGCACGCTGGAAATCGTCCGCTTCTGGCCGGAGGGTTTCCTCTACACCAACTACTGCGTCTCGGTGATTTCGGCGATCCACGAGCAGGAATTCGGCACGGCACCCGGCATCGACAAATGCGCCGACGATTTGCGCACATGGTGGTCCTATCGCGAGAATGTGACCGAGATGCCGGCCTATGCGGTGGCTTTCCTCGACCGCTTTCTCGGCGCCGAACCGAACTGGATCACCCCAGATCGCGCGCAGTCCCGGCAAGCCATGCAACGGGCGCTCGGGTCTTCCCGCGCGAGCGATGCGTTGCGCCAGCTTTGAGCCCACTCTTCGCGCCCTCAAAAACGCACCCGCTATTGAACATTTGACTTTTTGCCGATAGCGATGTGCGAAAACTGACTCGAGAGGGAAACGCGTGGCGCAACCAAGGCCTATTATTTTCGATTGCGACGGCGTTCTTGTCGATAGCGAGCCTCTGGCCGCCCGCGCCTACGAGCGCGTCTACGAAAAGCACGGCATGCCCGGCGTCAACACCAGCATCATCGCCCAATGCATCGGCATGAAGCAGTCCGATATCATCGCCAGGATCAAGGATTTGACCGGGCACCAGTTTCCGGCGGCGGCGGACGGCGACATCTGGGCCGAGACCAAGGTGCTGTTCTCGCAGGAATTGAAGCCGACACCGGGAATCGCTGCGTTCCTCGAGACGCTTGCGGGCGACCGCTGCGTTGCCTCGTCCTCCTCCGTCGAGCGCATAAACCACAGCCTTGCTGTGACCGGGCTGGCGCGTTTCTTCGGCGATGCGATCTACAGCTCCTCGATGGTCAAGAACGGCAAGCCCGCGCCGGACATCTTCCTCTTCGCGGCGGACAAAATCGGCGCCAATCCCATTGACTGCATCGTCATCGAGGACTCGCCCTTCGGCATTCAGGGCGCGGTCGCCGCCGGCATGACCGCGATCGGCTACACCGGTGGCGGCCATACCTATGCCGAGCACGCTGCGCGGCTGACGGCTGCCGGTGCCGATTTCGTCTGCGCCGACTGGCAAGAAGTTAGCCGGCAATTGTCCGGGCTTGGCGTGCCGGCCTAATTCAGCGGATACTTGGCGAATCCACGACTGGCCCATTCGCCAGGCGGGACCAATGACCCCACACGGAAATTGAAGGATAGGACCCTCGTCGCATCGGGGTCGACTTCACACCGGAAGTTTAGATTGTACCAGGTATTTCTGGTGCTGAAGGCCGCCTGAGCAGGATTGAGGACATTGCCTTTGTCCAGCGTAATGGTTGGCACCCATTTGACCGTATAGTCCGCACTTTGCAGTTCCCGGCTGAGGACATTGCCGCAAAGGGTGGCCACGCGCTGACCGCGCGGCACATTCTCCATGGAGCTTGTAGCGAACGCATTACCGGTGGCCCCTTGCGAGTAAAGCTTTCTGACGCCCGGAAGGCCGGAATAGATCGGTGATCCTGCAACGTCGTTGTTGGTGGGATTTGACCTTCCAGCATTCCCGATCGGCGCTTTGAAAGCTCTTGCGGGTTTGAACGTCATTGTCTTGGCAGGCTTGGTTTTGGGCTTTGCCTTTCCAGTCGAGGCTGGAGGCGCCGGCTTGTCACCGGTCTCAGCCGCCAATGGCTTTGGCGTCACGACGGCGTGCTTTTCGGCGGGTTGCGGTGCGAGTTCTTGTTTGTCCGGCTGCTGTTTGTCAGTGTCCTCGGTCGCCTGCTTCTCCTCGCTTTGCGCGGGCTTTTCGTCCGGCGCAACGGTGGCTGGCTTCTCGTCAGACTTGCTGGGCTCTGCCTTCTGCTGTGGCGTTGCAGCCGGGGCGGGCTGGGTCGGCGCGGGTGTCGGTGCTACAGGCGGCTTCGGCGCCTCATC
>NZ_RZRV01000021.1:0-103064 GCF_004023085.1 Mesorhizobium sp. M7A.F.Ca.US.010.02.1.1
CTTCAGACATATGCTCCCCAAAAGCGCCTCCCCCGTAGAGAAAGGATAATTTGAGAGCGCGACATGAGATCGATCTCATATCAGATTAGGCACACATATCGACAAGGGCATCAAGCCTTTTTTCAGCGATTGGACAGAAAACCCGGCCGGCTTTTATTTTGCCGGCAACGCGCCGACAATCGGCGACTACAGCGACGCATCGGCGGCACTGTCGTGAAGTTTTCGTGACGTCGTATCCACCTTGTGGCGTGACGGACAAGATGCTCTGCACGTTGCTTATGTCTTGCGGCGGCCCGGCTTGAGCCCAGCCAGCAGAGTGGTGATCCTGTCCGCCTTCCGGTTGCGGATCTCGGCCTCATTCTTGCGGCGCACCGCGCCGCGGACGAGCTTGGCGCCGAGATAGCGGAACGGCTCGGGCGGCAGCGACATCCGACGCTCGATGCCGACCAGCCCGCTGGCGCTCCAGCGATCGCTGCGCTCCAGCACCAAGCTGGCCAGTATCCGCCCGCCAATCGGCGTTTGCGCGATGCCGGTTCCATTGAAGCCCATGCCGTAGAAAATATTGGGATGGCCGCGCAGGTGATCGAAGACCGGAACGTGTTCGGGTACACAGTCGATGGGACCTGACCAGTCATACTCGACCCGCACGCCACGCAGCGCCGGATAGACTCTGTGCAGTTCCCGCACATTGTCACGGCCATGCTCGGAGCTGCGGTTGAAGCTGGCGCCGAAGTTTCCGGCGAACGCCAAATTGCCGCTGCCGCGGCCGAAGATCACCCTGCCCATGCTGGTGCGCTGGTAGTAGAGGACCTGTGCCTGTGAATCGCAGATCGAGGCACCATCGCGCCAACCAATGCTGTCGAGCAGTTCGGGCACGGCGGCGGTCGCGACCACTTCGCTGTCGACGACGTAGAGATGGCGGCGCAGTTCCGGCAGCGCTGAGAGCCATGCGTTGGCGGCAAGCACAACTTTCTCTGCCCGCACCCGGCCTTCCGCCGTGCGCACCGTGCATGTCCTGCCGGTTTCGATGTCGAGGACCGGGCTGCGCTCGTGGATGATGACGCCGCAGGCCAATGCCAGCTTGCGCAATCCGATGGCAAGCTTGGCGGGATGGACCGTGCCGGCATTGGTCTCGGCGACTCCGACATAGGATGCCGATGAACCGGTGCGGCGTTGAATGTCGTCGGCCGTCAGCGGCTTGAAACGGTTTTCTCCAACAGCCGCAGTCGTGGCAACCGCGTTCTCCCAGGCGCCTTCCTGCGCAATTGAGCTCGCGGTCCACAGCCATCCGTCCAGCCTCAGATCCATGTCTATGGTGCCGTTTTGCTGCAGCGCCTTCAGCCCCGCGATCGATGCCACCGTGTCGGCGCAGAGCTGTCGCGCTTCTTCGAGGCCGACGACGGCACCGATCTGGTCGATTTCGGCGAACCAGGAATGAACTTGGCCGCCATTGCGCCCCGAAGCTCCTGAACCGCATAGATCGGCCTCAAGCACGATGACCCGTGTTTCCGGCGCCAATTCACGGATGCGCAGCGCCGTCCACAGGCCGGTATAGCCCCCACCGACGATCACCACGTCGGCGCGCACGTCGCCTCTCAACGGTTCGGTCGCGGTGTCGGCGCCGATGTCCTGCAGCCAGAAGGAGCGGTCGGATGGAAGCGCCACCTTCGGCTGTCGCAAACGCAGTGTCGTCACGGCCGGGCTCCCTGGGCGTCGGCAATGAAGCTGGCATATTTGGCCGGCAGCCAATCTGGTATGGGACGCGGTCTCTGGGGAAACCCGCCGAGATGTGTGCAGGTCTGCGCCGCGGCGATTGAAGCCTCGCGCAATGCCTCCGAGGCGCTAAGGCCGCCGAAACGGAAGCCGGTGAGGAAGGTGGCGATAAAGCTGTCGCCGGCGCCACACGTATCCACGACATCGACAAGCGTCGCCGGTGCATGCACCACGTCATTCATGCCATCGTCAAAGTAGGATCCGCGACGGCCGCAGGTCAAAGCCACCTGGCTCGCGCCGGCGGCCCTGAGCGCGGACAGCAATGGCTCGATGGGGACATCGACATCGTCCGGGCCGGAGGCAAACAGCATCGGCACGCCGCCGAGCGGCAGTGCCAGATGCGCCGTCGATACATCAATGCTGAACGGCACACGATTTGCGACCATCCGGCGGACAAGGTCTCTGTTGGCATTGGTGCCGAGATGCACCCACTCGGCTGTGGCGATGATCGCATAGTGCTCCGGCGACGGCATGTAATTCTCGCCAACCCCGAAGGATTCGTGCAGGAACCTGCGCTCCCCGGATTCGTCGCGAAGCAAGGTGACCGCGGTGTCGCCGGGGCGACGTTCGACGTCATCCGGCGAAAGGCCGACGCCTGCCAATTCGGAAAGTACCATGTCACCCTCAGCATCCTCGCCGACAGCGCCAAAATACCGTGCCGTCCAGCCGTTGCGCCGCCATTGCGCGGCAACGTTCAGCGCATTGCCACCGACGGTAAGCAGACCGTTGGTCAGGTAAGCGTCGAGGCAATTGTCCCCGACAGCGACAAGCTTCTTTGAGGTCATGCCAGCACCGTTGCGCGATTCAGGTACGGCTCGATAGCGTTGAGGCAGCGCGTCCAGGCCCCTATCGGATCCAGCGCGTAGGATCCATTGCCGAACGGCTCGAAAGTGAACTTTCCGGCATAGCCGAGGCGCGCGAGTTCGCTGACATAATGGCCGAGCGGCAGCGTGCCCTCCCCCCACACCAGATGCCCGCCTGGTGTGCCATCGACCAGATGAACATGCGCCAGCCGCGAGCCGAACAGGTCAACATAGCCGGCCACGGTGTCGCCGGCCGTGGCCATGGCGACAGTGTCGAGCACGACATCGACGTTGCCGGCGCCCACCTCGTCCAGCATTTGGCGCAGACCTGCCGCATCATTGACGATGTTGCTCTCGAACCGCTGCAACGGCTCGAGCAGGCAGCGCACCCCGTTTGCGGCGGCATGCCGGGTGATCTCGCCGATCGCGTCGACGGCGCGGTCCCATGCCGGTTGACGGGGTTGGCTCTCGTAGCCCCGGCCAGGCGTCAGGAAGAGGTAGCGGGCGCCAAGCGCCGCGCAGATGTCGGCTGCACGGCAAAACCGCTCGATGCTGTCTTGACGCAGTGCCGCTTCGCCGGAGGCGATGTTGATTGGGTACAACACCTGCTCTGGGGTGAAGCACCAGGCCGACAGCTCGTTGTCAGCAAGCACCCGGCGAACGGATTCGACACGCCCGTCCGTAGCATGGAACAGGTCCAGATGCTGGGCAATCCCCCACAGCTCGATCTCGCGCATGCCAAAGTCGCGGATCGTCCTGGCGACCTCATCGAAGGGGATGTGCTGAAAGCTGAAATTGGCTCCGATCAGCTGGTGGGCAGCGAGCTGCGGCATGAAGGCTCCTTTCGGGAATTGTTATTTGCCGATGCCTTCGGCCAGACCACGGATGAAGTAGCGTTGCGCAGCAAAGAACACGATCACGATAGGCAGGGCCGAGATCGTCATGGCCGCGAACACCACGGCGTAATTGGTCCCGTGGGTTGCCATGATCGACGTCAGTCCAACCGGCAGTGTCTGCACATCCGAGCCGCTCGTGAAGATCATGGCGAAGAGATATTCGTTCCAGGCGAACAGGACGTGCAGGATGACGCAGGAGATGATGATCGGCCGGCACAGCGGCAAGGTGATGCGCCAGAAGATCTGACCCTCGCTGGCGCCATCCATCGTCGCCGCCTCGTCGATGTCTTCAGGCAGATCCAGCATGTAGGCGCGGATGAGGAAGGTGGTGAACGGCACCCGGAACGACGTGTAGAGAATGATCAGCGCCCAGTAGGTGTTGTAGAGACCGAGCGCCTGCAACATCTTCACCAGTGGAATGATCGCCACCGTGGGGCTCAGCATCAGCCCGCCAAGCACGATGGCGATAACCAGCGGCTTTGCCGGCATCTTCGTGCGGGTGAGGCCGAAGGCCGTCCAGGCGCTGATCAGCACGGTGCATATGGCCGAAGCGACGGTCACCAGCACCGAGACTGTCACATACCCACGCACCCCTTGGTTCCACGCCTGCACATAATTGTTCCACGACCAATGGGTAGGCAGAGCGAAGGGATCGCCGAAGATCTGCGCATTGTCCTTGAAGCCGCTCAGCGCCATCCAGATCAGCGGATAGATCACGACGACACCGAGGCAGACCAGGAACGAATAGAGGAAAGTCCGGGCGAAGACGGACCACACGTTAACATGCCGGATCCGCCCGACCGCAACCGTCGCGCTCACAGCTGCACCCGGCGGCGCTTCGTGTACCAGAGCTGTGCCGCGCCGGTCAGCATAGTCAATACGAAGATGACGGCGGCAATCGCGGCGCCATAGCCAAAATTGTCTTCAATAAAGGCCTTCTGGTAGAGCCATGTGCCCAGCACCTGGCTGCTGTTGTTTGGCCCGCCCGCGGTCATGACCATGACCTCGTTGAACACCTGGAACGCGCCGGTGATCGTGACAATGATCATCAGCCCCGTCATTTCCCGGGTCAGCGGAAAGGTGATGCTCCACAGACGGCGCAGCGGACCGGCACCATCGATCGTTGCGGCATCGTAAAGGTCGCGCGGGATCTTCTGGATAGCGATGGCAAACAATAGCGTCGAATAGCCAAATCCCTGCCATTGGCTCATGGTGATGATGGCGTAGATGGCGGTGTGCTCGTTCCCGAGCCAGGGCATGACGAACTGGCTGAGACCAACGCGGCTGAGCGCGGCATCCAGCAAGCCGATCTGCGGCTGGTAGATGAAATAAAACAGCAGTCCGGTCACGGTGATCGAGATGGCCGACGGCACGAAATAGACGGCACGCCACAGGCGGCGCCAGCGTTCGCTCCTCAGGTCCTCGATGATGGCCGCCAGCAGGAACGCGCCGAAGACCTGGAAGATAACGGAAATGATGGCGTAGAGGCAGTTGTTCCACAACGCCAGCAGCACGACCGGGTCATGCAGCAGCCGGTCGTAATTGGCAAGGCCGACATTGGTGACCTCGCCGGTATAGATGTCCTGGTCGGTGGTGCTGACGATGAAATTGTCGACGATCGGATAGTAGACGAACCAGCCGATGAGGATCAGTGCAATCGCCGCCCATCGCAACGACAACAGATTGGCGAAGCGGGCCCGCGGCCTCTTTGGCCGTTGCGGCCTGGCGACGCCGCGAAGCAGGGCGCCGCTCTCCATTGTGTCCGAGGCCCTTGCCATGGTCTGCTTTATTTGGCTGCGGATGCGGCCTTGCGCACCTCGTCCATCACTTGTTCGGGCGTCATCGAGCCACCTGCCAGCGCCTGCAGGCTGGAGAGCCAGACGGCGGCGACGCGTGGCGGGTTGGCCGTGTCCAACCAGGGCATGAGGTAGGAGGCCGCGTTGATGTCCTTGAGACCATCAACGACAGCAGCGCTCATGTTCTTTTCCGACGCGCCGCCGATGGTGGCGCTCGGCTGGCCGTAGGGTGGCGCTGACAGGACCTGCGCGTTTTCCTTGGAGGTCGCGAACTTCATGAAATCGATCGCTAGCGGGATGTTCTTCGATGCCGCATTGATCATGTAGCCTTCCGGCGCGCCCTCAATCGACTTGGGATCACCCTTGGCGCCGGCGGGCACCGGCAGTCTGAAGAACCCGAAATCGGCGGGTTTCAGGGCCGAATCCGGCGTGGCGGCCTGATCGAACTCGATGATCTCCTGATAGTACATGGCGGACTGCGCGTTGGTGAAGGCCTGGAGAGCCGAGGCATAAGACGTGCCGTTGACGCCGGCTCCATCAGTGCAACGCTCGACAAGCTGGCTGAACTGCTTGAGCGCCGCGACATAGCCTGGATCGCCGTAATCGGCAGCGGCTGGATCGAAGTCGCGTTCCAAGGTCGCCTGCGGCACGTTGTAGGCGAGCAACTGGCCGGCGAAGTGGATTGCCGGCCAGGCCTCCTTGTTGCCGAACGAAATCGGTGTCGCGCCGGATTTGCGAATGGCGTCGCAGCTGGTCAACAGTTCATCGAAAGTGGCTGGCGCCTTGAGGCCGAGCTTGGCGAAGACCTGCTTGTTGTAGCCCATGAACTTGGCATCCTGGTAAAGCGGAATGCCATAGAACTTGCCATTGTATTCGAATGCCTTGACAGCGGCCGGAGAGAGCGTCTTGCCCCAGTCCGTGTCGGGGCCGATGACGGCGCTCAGGTCGACTGCGCGATTGCCGCGCACGAAGTTGCCGCCCCAGCTTCCTGTCCAGGAGAAGTAGATATCGGGCAGCGAATTCGAAGCCACCAAGGTCTTCGTCTTGCCTTTCACGCTGTCGTCGCTCTCCTGGATGAGTTCGACCTTCACGCCCGGATGGAGCTTTTCATAGTCCTGCGCCAGATTGACGAAATAGGGCGACAGCTGCTGCAGTCCGAACTTAGTCAGGATCGACAGCGTGCCGCTGTATTCCACCTTGGCGTTGGGATCGGCCGCAACCGGCACCGAAGCGGCGAAACTGCCGACCATCGACAGCCCCAATGATGATACCGCGGCCACTGTGACCGCCACGACTTGCAGCGAACGTTCCATTAGCAGCTCCTTCAGAGGTGAGAGTGGGTCAGTATTCAACGCGTTTGTAGTAGCGACGTGTCGTCAGCGGGTGATTGCGCAGCACCTCGAGATGCGCGCTCAGCCGCTCGAGCAAGGTGGCAAGCAGGACCGGCGAGATCATGCTCCGCACCTGGGCGGAAATGCCCGGCAATTTGACCGAGGCGGCGTCGAGCGTACGAACACGGTCCGTGTAGCGTGTGGCAAAATTCTCGACCCGGTCGGCCAACGGGCGAAGCGCATCCTCGCCCTTGAACACGAAGACGCTAACGCCGGGTTCGATCAGTTCGAGCGTGCCATGAAAGAAGTCCGCGGCGTGCACAGGGCGGGTGCGGATCCACTGCATCTCTTCGAGGATGCACATGCCGTAGTAGTTGGCTTCGGGCCAAACCGATCCCGCGCCGGTGAAGATGTGATAGGTTTCGTCCTTGATCGTCCCCGCCAGTTCGGCGGCCTTGCCCTCGAACGCGGCCTTGGCATCGGCGAGCAGGCCCGGCAACAGCTTGAGCTCGGCGACAGTCGCGTCGAAGCCGTCATATTCGCCGCGTTCGGCCAGAAGCGCCAAGACGATCAGCAACGTCTGCAGGTAGAACGATTCCGATGATGTGTCGTCTTCGGCGAAATTCGTGAAGTTGTGGTCAGCTTCCCGCGCTATCGGCGAGTCCGAATGGCCCGTGAGCGAGATCGTGCGGACGCCCCGCTTCTTTAGGAAAACCATGAGTTCGACGCCTTCCTTGGTCGTACCCGACAAAGACGGGATGACAACCACAGCCTTGCTGTCGAGACCGGCCGGCGGGTCGAGCACGACCTGTGCCGGATATGCCGCGCAGACCGGGAAGGTGGAGTAACGCTGCGCCAGTTCGATCGCCGGGAGCGTCAGGAGCTGCACGCCGCCGGTACCCATGAAAAACAGTCGCTCGACGCCCTCCGAAATCAGCGTGCGCATGAGCGAGCGCGCCTCGCCCGCGATGGCAACGGCCCCGCTCTGAATCCTTATGAAGCGATCTTTGTCGAAGTTCAGCATGTAGTTCTTCCTTGTACTCGGATGCGGTAGAGCCTCTATCCGGGCGCAAGGATCGATGCGCCCGTCTCACCAGACTTTGATCAGTCTCGATCAATGTGAGATCGATCTCACATTTGGATAATGGCCATGCAATTCCGCGATTGGCAAGCCCTTGCCGACAAAGTTATTGAAAACGGAGGAATCCGGCCGTTGTCAGCGCCTGCTGAACCGCGCAACCGAACCGCGCACGATCAGGCGCGTCGGGAACCGGATATGGCGAGGCGCGATCTTCTTGCCGGACAACCGTTCGAGCAGAAGCTTGGCAGCCAGCGGGCCGATCTCCGAGATCGGCTGGGCTACCACGGTGATCTGGGGGTCGGTGAAGGTGGCGAGATTGAAGTCGTCGAAGCCCACCAACGACACGTCGTGGGGGATCGACAGGCCCATCGAGCGCAGACCGAGAAGCGCGCCCTGGGTCATCAGGCTATCCACGGTGAACAGCGCCGTCGGGCGGTTGCGGCGGCTGAACAGGCGGATGGTCGCGTCGACGGCATGTTCGACGGTCGAGCGCGACACGCTGATCAGCGATTCGTCGAGCGCAATGCCATGGGACTGCAATGAATTCTGGTATCCGGCAAGACGTTCCTGCGCGGTGAAGATGCGCGACTCGTCGCGCAGCAGTCCGATCCGTTGATGGCCATTGGCGACGAGGTAGTCCACGGCCTCGCCCGCCCCGCCCTCATTGTCGACGACGACGCTGTCGCAATGCACCTCTTTGACGACGCGGTCGATCAGCACGACCGGCGCGCCTTCACGCACCAGCTGGACGATATGCTCGCTGTCGGTTGCGGAGGTCGGCGCCAGGATGAAGCCGCGGATGCTCAGCGACCGCAGGCTTTCCAACAGCTCCTTTTCCTGTTCGACATTTTCCTCGCTGCTGGCGATCAGCAGGTTGTGGCGATGCTTGCGCAGCTCAACCTCGATGTCGTGAGCGATGCGTGCGAAGAACGGATTCTGGATGTCGCCGGGCACGAAGCCGACGATCGGCAACTGACCGCTGCGCAGGGCCTGCGCCACGAGATTGGCCCGGTAGCCCAGTTTTTCGGCGGCTTCCAGAACCCGCAGCGCGGTCTCGTCGCCGACGTAGCCGTAGCTGTTGAGCGCACGCGCCGCCGTGGCGCGCGACACATTGGCCGCGGCGGCAACGTCCTTCAAGGTGATCCCTTTCTGCGTCACGGTTACTTTTCCTCCTGCGATCCTGACCTGGTCGCATCGTGCTTCCGGCTCTGCGTTGCATTTATCTTGTGCGGCATATCCTCGAATTCTCAAACTTCCAACGCCGCTTGTGCACGCTCTTTCCTCAAGCGTCCTATCATCGATTTTGGAAGAAGTGCCGGAAGCATCTCTGCCCGATGCCGAATAGGTCGGCATGGAGCCAACAGAAAACGATTGGTAATCTGGACCGGCTTGCTCAGACGAACAGGGGGACGGACCAACCCGCGCACGACGCGGGCTGCATTGCCATGACCGCTGTGCAGAAACAGCCATCGCAATAATGCCCAATGCGCTCGTTGCGTTTGGCGCCAACCGCCACTATGAAACGGACAATTTCGCCGACCGTCTTTCAAGCCGCCAGGAGAGTTTCGTGACAGAAGAAGCTGAAAGCAATGCCGGTAACCTGATCGAACTCACTGCCGACGTCGTCTCGGCCTATGTCTCGAACAATCCGGTTCCGGTCGGTGACTTGCCGGCCCTCATCAGTCAAATCCACGCCGCATTGAAGGGCACCGCCGGCGGCGGTGCTGCGCCGGATAAGTCCGGGGCTCTCAAGCCTGCCGTGCCGATCAAGAAATCGGTCACTCCGGACTACATTGTCAGTCTTGAGGACGGGAAGAAGTTCAAGTCGTTGAAACGCCATCTCGCGACCCACCACAACCTGACGCCCGACGAATATCGCACCAGATGGGGCCTGCCAGCGGACTATCCGATGGTCGCGCCGAACTATGCCGCAGCGCGCTCGGCATTGGCCAAGACGATGGGGCTCGGCCGAAAGCCGAAAGAACCGGAAAAGCCGGCGCCGGTGAAGCGGACGCGCACGAAGACCGCGGCCTGATTGCTGCAGATCCATCGGCCTATGTAGCCCGGACACAAAATAGGCGGGAGTAACCAGCCTTCCACAGGCGGAGCTGGGTTGAACGCTACCAAGGGTTGCCGATCAGACACTCTCAAGTCTTGGTGCGAGAATAAAATCGAAAACGGGCTCGGGCTGGTCAGGCTTTGGTTCTGGCAAAATCCGGGAAGGTACGGCTGCTTCGGCACATTCTGCAAGCGCGGCAGGTGTCATCCCGAGTGCGGTCTCAAAGAGCCGGCTGGGCATCATCACCACCTGACGAAAAAGCCGGGCAGCTTTTGTCGCATGGCGCACGGCAGCGACCCGCTTTCCCTCACGGATTTTCACCCCGGCTGCCGCCAGCAGGATCAGCCTTTGAAGAACAGGCGGTGCTGCGTGCTTCGTTCGCAGCGTGCCAAAGAGGCTCCCAAGCCTCATGGGCTTCCCAGTAGTAATAGCCGTGGTTGAAAAGGTCGATTCCCCATCGAAAGACATCCGAGCCCAGTGCTTCCGCAAGGGCTATGGTCACGGGCTGGCATCGCGGAACACAGTCACGTCGATGTCTTCCGAAAACCGGCCGATCAGGCCGAACCCCTCGGAAAGGAAGGTGCCGCCTTTGAATAGCAGCCGTGGACTGTCGTCGGGCATGCCGTTGAACAGCGCGTCCAAGGTCCAGCACACCCAGAAGTCCTTTTCGATATTCTGCGGCGTGGAGCTATGACGCTGAGCTGTTGTCGTAAACAGGCCCGCCCTTGTCTCGGCGTCGGCGCTCAAAACTTGGTCATAGGCAGAATTGATTGGCTCGGCATTCTCGGTGGCGTAGTCCCGTTCGGCTGGAGCTGGGCTTGGGATATCTCGGCCGCGTCCTTCAGCAGGGACTTCAAAAGAACTTGCATCCAAGCGGGAAGGGTTGGCAGGCCTTCGGCCAGATCGGCCCGGAGGCGCTCACCTTGGTCGGAATCGTTCAGCAGTCGGCGCAGACGCCGCAACAGTTTCTGGTTTCCGTCATCCTGGCCCAGCATATCGCGCATCCAATGCAGCGCCTGGACGACGCGCATTGCCGGACGCCCTGCCCAATAGAGTTTGCTGGCCGACGTGGGCCGGAAGGTGATGTCGAGGTTGCCAAGGCGAATCGGCCGCAACCGCGCGTCGGCGTGAACGACGATGCGAGCCGGCACCGCGTTAGTCAGACCGAGGTCATTTGCTGCGGTCATGCCGTCGACGAGGACCCGGATCTGATCGCGCCGTGCTACGGCATCAATGACGCGACGGGGGTCTGGTGGGCTTTTCTGCTGGGTCAGGGTGTTGAATGTCGGTCGATCGTACAGTCCGCGATCAATCCGCCGCAGCTCAGCGGCCTTGACCGTCCGCTGCAGCACCTTGTCCACCGCATCGCGATTGCCAAGGTCAAGAAAATCCGCAGGCGTCCAGGCCGTGCGTGGTGGACTTGCCACCATGCGATCTTCGATGAGAGCCTTCAGGTCGGATCGAATCTCGCTCTTGTCCGAAAAATGTCCACATATTTCGGACTGGCAACCTGGCTTACTTGCTACTAGCTCGACGTCCTCATCAAATGATTGGTAGCGCAAAACGCCCTCATCGAGCGGTTACGACACAATCACCCATTACTATCCAAGTTCGTGAATCGCTACGCTCGGCACAACAGCCTTGGCAATCTCACATAGGTGCTGGTGATGCGTAAGATAGATCACCTGACCGGCACTTGCCATTTCGCCAAACAACCTGAAGACCTCCTCGGAACGGACATGGTCGAAGGTTTCCATGATGTCGTCTGCGATGAAGGGTACGGAGGGCCGAAACTGCGCAAACTCGTAGTACCCCGCAAGCCTCAGGGCCAGATAGAGCTGAAAGCGCGCGCCCTTTGACAACGCATCGGCGACCTTGGATTGCCCATCGCGCTGCAACGCGATGAGCACTTCCCCACCCTTCACAGGTTGAGTTGTCAGGCCAGAGTACTGGCCGCGCGTCATAAGGGCGAACGCGTCTGATGCGCGCTCCATCATCCCGGAGCGGTGACGCTCGCGATAGAGACGCAGAGCATTTCCAGCCGACATTATTCCCAATTTGAGCTCGATATAGCGGACGGCCTTTTCCTCGATTTCCAGAAGGACCGTACGCCGTTCGGCATCTATGCGAGCAACAGCGCTGTCGCCGCCAATGGCGTCCAGCTTGTCGGTCGCGCGCGTCTGCCGAATGAGCTGTTGCTGCAACACCTCGTCAAGGTCGCGAAGCCGTTGCTCCGCTTCGGCCTTCTCGATTGCGAGACTGTCGAGATTGACGGCCTCCAATATCGAACGCGCCTGCTCGAACCCTTCTACCCCGAGCTCGGACGACACCTGCTCCTCGAGTTCGGCCACGGCTGTGCGCAGGCGATCCCTGTCGCGCAGCAGTTCGTCGCGTTGCACGACTTCGGATAGCGTGGCCACGCCAAAGACGCTCAGGACCTCGTTCTTGCGCCGCTCATGTGCCGAAATCTCGGCATCGAGGATCTCACGCCCATCCTCCAAGCGCTGCAGGTCAATGACGAGGCTTGCCTTGGCCTCGCGCGTGCGCTCGGCGCGCTCCAGGCGCTCGGCAAGTCGAATCGCGAGCTGTTCCGGTTCGTCGTCGTCGGCCGCCTCGTCCGCTTCGGCTGCAATGGCGGTAACGTCGACCAGGAAATTGTTCCTGTCGGCCTCCATCTTCTCGATACGGAGTTGCATGGCGCCGCGGTCTTGAAGACATTTGGACAGTTCAGCCAATTGATCGAGGACGCCGCCGACGCCGGGCGCCGAGATGCCGCTCTCGAGCCATGTCCCCTTGAGCGCTTCGGCAACGCCGGTTAGCCATTCCTCCTCTCGCCGCTCAGCGACTTCGATGGCTCGACGTCTGGCGGCCAAGTCATCTTGCCTTGCGCTAACGGTCTTGAGCGCCTCGGTGCGCTCAGCGTCCACTTTGAATTGCCTTTCAAGGAACAGCTCTGCCACCGCCATGACCGTCTCCAGGCTGTCACCAAGATCTGAACCGACGCCGACACTCGCCAGCGCACCGCTCAGCTCCAGGCGTATTCGCCCTTCCTCATCAACCGAGCGCTCGGTCTTCTTGCGGGAAAGCTCGATCTCCTCCCAAGCCGCGAGCGCATCGATCCGGGCAGCAATGCGATCCCCGATCATTTCGATCAGCTGCTCGGGGGATGTTTCCTCGCACGGGCCGAGCAAGTCTCTTGCCGCTGCGCGAATTTCCAAGAACACTGCCTCCAGATCCGAGCCAATGCGTGCAAGTTGGTCGCGCGCATGCGCGATGTTGGCCGCGGCTTCAGCGAGGTTGCGGTTTGTGCTGCGAATCTCAACGAGCTCCCGGGCGTTAGCCAGACGGCCTGCCGCGACGCTGTCGTCTCGGGCCAGTGCTGCCGCGAAATCATCCGCAGTTTCGCCGGTCAGGTCATCGCGATGCCTTGCCCAAGCCTCGTCCCGGGCGCGCCGAATGGCGCCTGCCACATCATCGTTGGTGACATCGACCGAGGCACGAAGGGCATCCAGCCGCGCCGAAAGCAAATCGTGATTGCCCTGGTGCTCGGCAAGACGTTCGGAAAGTACGCCCCTGCTCTTACCGAGCTCTGAGGCCAGCGCCTTCCATGCGCCAAGCCGCCCAGCATTCGGAATAGCGATCCTGGCCAATGCCTGCGCATCTCCCGACCAGGGATGCAAGCGCCCGCTCGCGGCCTGCCATCGAATTGCACCTGCATCTGCGGCCTCACGTGCCGCCTTGGTCTCCTTCATGTGCCCGCTGGCCCTTGCCGTAGACAAAGCCGAAACCAGCCTCGCCCTGGCAGGCTCGGGCACGGCCCGTTCTTCGCTGACCCGCTCGCGTGCCCCCTGGAGCGCATCAGCGGCGGCCGCAGCCTCCTCGCGCGCGACGCGCACGCTGGTAACGATCCCGGATCGCTGCTCGACCATGGTGCGCACCGCGCCAATGGTTGCAGCAGGCAAGAGCAGGTTGGCAGGGTGTGGCTCGGAGGACCTGCCAAGAGCGGCAAGGCAGGTCGCCACGGCATTGTCGAGGATTTGCAGCTCCGTCCTGCGACTTGGCAGGTCGAGGCCGGCCGAGACGTGCCGCACCTTGCGGTCGGCCAGGCCGCGAACCCGTTCGGAGATCGCAAGGATCACCGCGTCCACATCGACCGAGGCGATTTTCGTCGTTACCCGCTCAAGCTCGTCCGCACTCGCGGATAGCCGCGTTCTCAGACTGGCGTCGCTCTCGATCATGTCGGCGACACTGCCCGTCCAGGTCCGTGGCGGTGATGCGATCTCAGGCACGTCGGCCAGTTGGGCTTCCTTACGCCAAATATCGGCAAGGATCGGGATCGCGCGAAGATACTTCGCGATCGTATCGAGCCGAGCCGACAGCACCGACCGTTCGGCGATGCTGCGGTCGTATTTTTCTGTCGCGTCGAGACGCTCGGCTTCAAGGCTCTCATAAGTCGACGCCAAGGTGTCGATCGCGTCCCTGCCGGACTTCAGTTCCGCAAGCCGCTTCTTGAGCAGCGCAAGCTCGGTTCCGTGTGCCTGCTTGCGATAGAGCCTGTCCGCTTCGGTCTCGAGTACGCTCAATGTATCACTTGCGTGCCCGAGGCCGGCGCTCGCCGTAAACAGCAACTTGCCCAGGTCGCCGCGCGATTCCAGGATTGATTTTCCACCTGCTTCCAGCGTTTCGTCGTCCAACGAAAACATGGTCTCGTATGCGTCGCGAGACAGCCCCGCGAGATGTGCGGATATCGCCATTTCGCTAACCGGTTGGCCAGTCGCGTTCAACAATGAGTTGGTGCGCTGCTTCGTGCGTGTGAACGTGTGCTCCGCGCCGCCGAGTTCGAGCACCCCGCCGATGCGCATCGCGCTGTACTCGTGCAGGAAATTGTAGCGGCTGCGTTCCTCGATTCCAAACAGCAGGTCGAGATAGCCAGAAAGCGCAGTCGACTTGCCGGCCTCGTTCAGGCCGAAGACGATATGCAGGTCGGGACCGGATTCCGGTTTCGACCCGAAGTCGATCGTCCTGTCGGTGAACTTGCCATAACGAATGAGATCAAGTCGCCGGAGCCTCATTGTGACCCACCAGCCTTAAGGCGGGCGGTGACCAGGTCGGCGCCATTGGCAAGCACCCTGTCGAGAAACAACTCCATCTCAGCCTCGTTCTTACCGGCGAAATCGCGCCCGTCAGGCGGAAGATCCCCGATCATCTTCTGGACTAACGCCTTCGCCTCGGCACGGAAGGCTTCCGAGCTGGCAGCGGCGCGCATGGATTGAGCGAGTTCGAAAATTGGATCAGCGACACCCTCGGATGTTTCGGCTGCGGATGGAGCAACGTTAAGCTCCAGCTTCTCCACCCAGGTGTCCCCCGTCTGTTCGGCGATCTGCTCAGCTTCTGCGAGCAGCAGGTCGCGGTCGCGTATCAGCGTCCAGGATAAAGGTGACGCTCCGCCCAGTCCGAGACGGACCACAACATGACGGGAGCTGACAGAGGCGCGCGCACCTTCGAGCGCGGAGCGGACTCGCCCGACGACTTCGGACCATTCCACCGTTTCGGTCACGTCGACGTTCACCCGCTCGAATTGTGCGATACTGGTCAGCCTCTCCTCGATCTCGACGGTGCGGTCGTCTCGAACCGTCACCAGGGTGACGGATTTCTCGCCGGCCTCGTTGATGTCCCTGCCCTGCGGAATTCCTGGCATCACCACGGTGCTCGCCCCGGCATGGACTTGGCGGACATGGATGTGCCCAAGCGCCCAGTAGTCGAAGCCGTGGCTGTGCAGGTCAGCGACGCTGCAGGGGGCATAGACGTCGTGGCCGGGCGATCCGGCTAGGCTCGTATGCATGATGCCGACATTGACCGCACCTTCACGCGGAGCTGAATACTTGGGGAGCAGACTTTCCGGCGCCTTGGGGCTGGCAAAGCTCAAGCCATGGAACATGACGTCGAGCCCGCCCGCTGTCTGCAGCACTGACTGGGGACGGCCGCCGAAGATCGTTACCGCGTCCGGGAATACTAGCTGTTTCGATATCCGCGACATTGCGTCATGATTGCCACGGATCTTGAAAACTTTGATGCCGGCTTGGTGAAGTCGTGTCATTTGCGATGCCAGAAACCGCGCCGTTTTCATGGATGTTTGGTCGCCATCATAGAGATCGCCGGCAATGACCAGTGCATCGACACGTTCCGTAAGGCAGAGGTCAACTGTGGAAATGAATGCCTGGCGGCTGGCGTCTCCGACAAGTTCGGCAAGGTCGGGGTTTCGCATCGCCAGCGAACGCAGTGGCGAGTCGAGATGGATGTCGGCCGTGTGTATGAATCGAAATGCCATTGAGCGGTCTCCGGCTGCGAACATACCGGTGTTCGACCGAGGCTCGATAGAAGAATTTCACGACACGCGGTGTTGGGTGTCCAGACCACACGGGATCCCGTCCTTATCGCGGTCGGCCTTCCCGCCCCACGAACAATTCTTAAGATATCATTGAGCTTCGTCAGGGCGCCAGCGCGGACGCCTTGATGGTCAAGCACGGCCAGGCGCTCGACTGGCCCCCTTTCAGCCACGGCGCCTATGCGGGGCAGCAGGCAAACGCCAAGGCGGCGAAGATCGGCGTGTGGGTCGGAACGTACCATGCCGCTTCCTTGTTCTTGGAGTATTGCGACAGCGAGATCGTCGAACCACCCTGGTGGCCGACGGCCGGGATCTCGTTGAAGCCGCAATCGGCGACGGCGCGACGGCCTGGGACCTCCTTGGGTGCGGGCAAGGCCTCGAACAGGCCTTTGACCTTGGAATCGTTGGCATCGAAGCCGGGAAAATCCTCGCCCCAGGTGATTGCCATGGCGGCTTGCCCCTGTGTCAGGGCCTGCCCCTGACCATCCCAGGTCCATGTCGTCGCGGAGGGCGGCGAGTTCTTGACCAGCTCCTGGTAGAATTGCAGCCCGGCCACGCCGCGCTCGTCAAGCGAGGACGAGCCATCGGCCCAGCAAGCATGAAAGCGCGTTGATGGCAATTCATGTCACATGGAGCTGACGGCATAGGCTTCTTCTGTCAGAGCTGAGGCCGTGGATGGGGCTGAGTTCCGGTTCTGGAGTTCCCTCCCAATTGCAGACTGCCAAGACTGCCAATTATGCGACTTCGAAGCACAAATCATGAACATGGGATGACGGGTATTCGGTTCAAATTCGCCGCTGGCGTCAGCTTTGCGCCCTCATGTTGACCGTTGAGGTCCGATGCGCCAATTCTCAAAAGCGGACATTGTCAGCGGCGCGACAAGAGATGCTGCGCAAGGCACTACATGGCGGCTTCCTGTTCCATCTCCTTCATGTCCTGAAAACGGTCCGCGATCCGCGGGTGGAGTCGTCCGCCGTCCGCCGCGCCAATGGCAACCACGATCTCGTCCGCGGCTGGGCCATCGGCAATTTGGAAGTTTGCTGTGATGAAGTGCGAGCGGCGGCCGTTTTCGCTCTTGTGCATCATTGGTAGCGACAGCAGCGCGCCCGGCGCGTTGCGTGTATTGCAGAACTCGAGATAGGTCGTGCCGCCGACGGCATCGCGGAAGACATTGCCGAAGCGCAGCGTGTGGATCATGGCGGAGGCGTGCTCGATCTCGCCGGCGGTCCCGACGGCCGCGGCCTTGCCGTAGCTTTCGATGCGTTCCGCCGGCATCAGCGCAATCAAGCGGCGCGTGAGCTCCTCCCCGAGCCGGGGTGCGATCGCGACGATCTCCGGCCGCAAATCCTCGACAAAGCCGCGCCCGGCCCATGGATTGCCCAGGACGGCGGCGACGACGATCGATGTCACCGGCCTGGCGGCCGCCCTGCCGCCCTCAAGGTGCATTTCCTCGATGAAGGTGCAGATCTTCCGCAATTCCATGATTTGGCCTCTCTATGTGAAAGCTCAAATCTAATGCGCGCCACTCGATGGGTATTCCTCCGGTTCGTAGGAAGAATCCGCGTGCACCCCGCTTGGAAGCGGTGTAGCGTTCATATATCCGCGACGGCTTAAATTCGCCCTTCGCGAGTGGCGGAAGATCAGGCGTGGACCACGAGTCGCAAATTCTCTCCTTGCGGGACGCCGCCAGCCTCATCAATTCGGGTGGTGATCTCCAGTCCGTGCTGCGCGATCTCGTGCTGGCAGCCTGCCGCCATGCGAAATGGACCTTGGGCTCGATCATGAGCATCGACGCCCCGCATGGCCACGCCCATGTCATCGTGCGCCATGATCCGACGCTCATTCACCGCACGCTGCCGGATCGCTGGGAACTGGCTACCAGTCCCTCGATCGTCGCGCTCAATCGCAATGAGCCGGTCTTTATCAGGGACGCGCGGGCGTCGGAGGAGTTTCCGGGCTATCGCCGCGAGGCGTTCGAGCGCGACTACCGCAGCGTGCTGGTCATGCCGATGAACTGCGTCGACGAGGACAGCCGGCCGATGGTGCTGACCGTCGTCTCGCGCGAGATCACCGAAGTGACGGCGGAGGATATCGCCTTCATCGGCATGATCGTGCACCTGGGTGAGATCGCGGTCGAGAAGCAGCATCGGCTGCGCCAGGAGAAGCAGGCCGGCGAACGCCTGCAACGCGCCCTTTCGGCACACACCTCGCTGCTGCAGCAGGCCTTGTCGGACGGGTCCGTGGTCTCGCTCGCCGAAAAGGTCAGCGAGCTTCTGCCCAATCCGGTGGTGGTGATCGATTTCCATGCCAATCTGGTCGTGGCCGGCCGTTCCCCGAGCGAGGCGCATTTCGACGTCGCCTCCTGGCAGCAGGCGGTGAGCGGAACGCTGAGCCGGCAGATCTTCAAGATAGCTCGCGGCGCGTCCGACGGACGCCGCTCCGAGACGCTGTTCGTCGACGACGGCAAGCGCCAGCTCAAGCTTTCGGTGCGCGTCGAGCCGCTTACTATCGATGCCGAAGTGGTTGGCGCGCTGATGATTTTTCCGACGCCTCACGAGTCTGGCCAACTCGACCAGATGCTGCTCGACAGCACCAAATTCGCGCTCAGCGTCCAGATGATGCGCAGCTTCGTGCGCTTCCGCTTCGAGACGCGTTCGCTGACCGAGCTTTTCCTGGAGGTCGCGGAACGCCGCTGGCGCGATGAGGCCGATATCGTCAATCGCGCGCGCCGCCTGGGGCTGGACTTGACCGTTGCGCACAAGATGATCGTCGTCGATCTCGCCGAACAGGCGAAGGATGGTGCCATCGGCCTTGCCCATCCGCATCATGCGCTCGTGCGTCTCTTGCAGCAGGCAGGCATTGCTGGCACGGCAATCGCGGTGGAAGACGGCCTTGTCTGTCTCGTTCCGGCCGATGCCGGACAGGACGGCGCGCGCTTCGCGAAATTGCCGCATAGGATCGCAGCCGAGCTTGGCCGCTACTTCGAGCGCGAACCGGTGGTGGTGCTTTCCGAAGCCTGTGCCGCGCTGGCCGATTATCCCATTGCCTGGGAGCGGTGTCGCCGCATGATCCGGATCGGCCGCTCCTTCGGGCGCACCGGTGTCTTCGCCGGCCAGGATTTCGGCCCGCTGCCGATATTGGTCGCCGCCGCCGACGCGCCTGATGTGCGCGGCTTCGTCGAGGACAGTGTCGGCGCGCTGATCGCGCATGACCGCGAGCACGGCACGCCCTATCTGGACACGCTGTTTGCCTATCTGCGCGAGGGCTGCCGCAGCCAAGCCTGCGCCGACGCCATCGGCCTGCACGTCACCACCTTGCGCTATCGCCTGTCGCGCATGGAGGATCTGTTCGGGATCCGTCTCGACACGCCCGAACAGCGCTTTGCAGTTGAACTGGCGATCCGTCTCAGCGGCATCATCGACAGCCGTGTGCCGGCAGCCCGCTAGACTCCCTTGACCTCGCCATCACTGTTGCGATGCGGCAGCCGCCGCAAGCACGGGCTTGTCGCGCTCGTGCTTGCTCGGGATAACAGCAGCACGCCGCGCCATCTTTCCTCCAGACCAGAGGAAGAACACCGGCCGGCTCTTGCCTAGCTTTCGCCCGACAACGCGGAGGAGAGCAATGACGGACGCAACGGCCGTGGCACAAAGGACGATCGACCCGATCGCCTTGCGTCGTGCTTTTGGCACCTTCGTCACCGGTGTCACCGTCATCACCACACGCGACAACGACGGCAGTCCTCGCGGCATGACCGCCAACTCCTTCACCTCGGTCTCGCTTGACCCGCCATTGCTCCTGGTCTGCGTCGGCAAGGCGGCGGCGAGCTTTCCCGCATTCAACGAGACGCGGTCCTTCGCGGTCAATTTCCTGCATGAAGGCCAGGTCGATATTTCTTCGGTATTCGCGTCCAAAGCGGCGGACAAATTCCAGTCAGTCAACCATGACCTCGCACACACCGGCGCGCCGATCCTCACCGACAGCCTGACATGGTTCGACTGCACCGTTCACAACCGCATCGAGGCCGGCGACCACATCATCCTGATCGGCCGGGTTCAGGCTTTCGGCACCAGCCCATCGGCACCGCTCGGATTTTGCCGTGGCCGTTACGCCAGCGTGAAAGATCCGCTGCCCACCGGCTGGCTGGCCTCGCAGGACATGATCATCGGCTATCTGGTCGAAGCGGGGAACCGCATCCTGTTGTGCAGCGATGGCAAGGGAAGCTGGGTGCTGCCGACGGCGCGGCGCCGCAAGGCCGATAGCCAGCTCGTCCTCGATGGCGGCGACGCGCTGAGCCTCGTTCCTGAAAACACCTTCCTCTATTCCGTGTTCGACGTCGCCGACAGCGACCCGGGCTATCTCATCTACCGCGCCGAACTGAGCCGTGAGAGCGCTGAGGCCGCACTTCCGGATGGCCACGCCTTCTTTTCCGTCGACGCGCTGCCCTATGAGCGGATCGCCACGCATGAATTGCGCGCCATGCTGCGCCGCTATGCCCGCGAACGCCAGGACAAGCGCTTCGGCATCTACATCGACACACGCGACGGCGGCCGCGTCGCCATGATCGACGGCCAGTCGCAATCGTGGACGCAGGCCGCGTCCGAATGATGTTCCACGCAGGACAGACAGCATGAAAACGACGGTCAGATCGCTCAAAGGCTCACGCCAGAACCTGTTCATCAATGGCGCGTTCGTGGCACCCAGGAGCGGGCAATACATCGACAGTTTCGACCCGACCACCGGCCAGCCCTGGTACCAGTTCGCCGAGGCCGGCGCCGAGGATGTTGGCGCGGCTGTCGAGGCAGCGCGCGCCGCCTTCGCCGCTCCGGCATGGCGGCGCATGACCCAGACCGATCGCGGCAGGCTGGTGCGCCGGCTGGCGGAACTGGTGCTGGAGCACGCCGACGAGCTGGCGCTCATCGAGACGCGCGACAATGGCAAGCTGCTCAAGGAAATGCGGGCGCAGATGCGCGCCATGCCCGACAGCTACACCTATTTCTCCGGCATGGCCGACAAGCTGCTCGGCGACACCATCCCCGTCAACAAGCTCGACATGCTGAACTTCAACCTCCGCGAGCCGATCGGCGTCGTCGGCATGATCACGCCATGGAACTCGCCGCTGATGCTGCTCACCGGCACGCTGGCGCCATGCCTCGCGCTTGGCAACACGGTCGTCGTCAAGCCGTCCGAGCATACCAGTGCTTCCACGCTCGCTCTGGCCGAGCTGATCATGGAGGCCGGCTTTCCGGCCGGCGTCGTCAATGTCGTCACTGGCACCGGCGCCGTGGCCGGGGACGCACTGACCCGGCACCCCGGCATTGCCAAACTCGTCTTCACCGGATCGACCGCAACGGGCCGGCGGATTGCGGCCAATGCGGCGGAGAATCTCATCCCCTGCTCGATGGAGCTCGGCGGCAAGTCGCCACATGTCGTCTTCGGCGACGTCGACATCGACCATGCCGTCAACGGCGTCGTGTCCGGTGTGTTCGCGGCGGCGGGGCAGACCTGCGTCGCCGGTTCGCGCTGTTTCGTCGAGGCAAGCGTCTACGATCGCTTCGTCGAGGCGCTGGTCGAACGCACGCGGCGCGTGCGGGTCGGGCTGCCGATGCTGGAGGAAACCGACGTCGGACCGCTGGCGCTGTCGGCGCAACTCGCCAAGGTGGAAGGCTACGTCGCCTCGGGCGTGCGCCAGGGCGCGCGGATTGCGGCCGGCGGTAAGCGGCCGCAGGCGGATGAGCTTGCAGGCGGCTGGTACTTCGAGCCGACCGTGATGACCGATGCCGACAACGGCATGGACTTCATGCAGGAGGAGCTGTTCGGTCCTGTCGTCGGCATCATGCCGTTCTCGTCGGAAGACCAGATGATCCGTCTCGCCAACGACACCCGCTATGGCCTCGCCTCCGGCATCTGGACCCGGGACATCAACCGCGCGCTGCGTTTCGCCAGGAATGTCGAAGCCGGCACCGTCTGGATCAACACCTACCGCGCCTCCTCCTTCATGTCCGCCAATGGCGGCTTCAAGGAGAGCGGCTACGGGCGGCGGGGCGGCTTCGACGCCATGGAGGAGTTCTCGCGCCTGAAGAACGTCGTCATCGACTACTCGGGCGCCATGCAGGACCCCTTCATTATCCGCCTTCGCTGACCAACCCGACGCACTGGGGAGACCGACATGAAATTCGCCGTTTCGCTGACCATGGAACGCTTCTCGCCCGATATGCCGATGTCGAAGGTGAAGAGCAATCTCCTCGAGCTGGCGCGCCTGGCCGACGAGGGTGGCTTCGAGACGCTGTGGACGGCGGAGCATCACACGATCGAATGCACGATCTCGCCCAACCCCCTGATGACGCTGACCTGGCTTGCCCAGCATACCGAGCAGATCCGCCTCGGCACCTCGACGCTGGTCGCGCCCTACTGGAGCCCGATCCGGTTGGCAGGGGAGGCGGCACTTTGTGATCACCTGACCGGCGGGCGGCTGGAGTTCGGCATCGCGCGCGGTTCGTACCAATATGAGTTCGACCGCATGGCCGGCGGCATGCCGCAGCAGGAAGGCGTTGCCTATCTGAAGGAGCTGGTGCCGGCGGTGAAGAAGCTGTGGGCACAGGATTATGCCCATGACGGCGATTACTGGAAGTTCCCACTCGCCGCCGGCGTGCCGAAGCCGCTGCAGAAGCCGCATCCGCCGATCTGGGTGGCCGCGCGAGACCCGGGAACCTTCGACTGGGCGGTCGGCATCGGCGCTTCGATCCTGTCGACGCCCTTGTCGGCACCGGCGGCCGAGATCGCCGTGCTCAGCGAGAAATTCCGCAAGGCCGTCGCCGATCATCCAGAGGTGCCGCGCCCGCGCCTGATGATGCAGCGGCGCACCTGCGTCTACGAACGAGCGCAGGACTGGGAGATCGCGGTCGGGCATGCCATTGACTATGGCCGCGCGTTCGAGAACCTGTTCCAGAACATCGGCACCGTGCAAAACGGCTTTCCCGAAGCCGTCCCCTACGAGAGTGTCAAGGGCAAGGACAACTACAGTCCCGAGAACATCCGCCGCAACCTGATGTTCGGCACGCCCGACGAGGTGATCGAGAAGCTGCTCGACTATGAAGCGGCGGGCGTCGACCAATATTGCCTCGGCCTGACGTTCAACCTGCCGTTCGAGCTGCAGAAGAAGACGATCAAGCTGTGGGTCGACGAGGTGATGCCGGTTTTTGCGGCCCGGGAGCGCGACAGGGCGCGCCAGGCGGCGAGGGCGTGACCATGGCGCGCTCCGGCCATCTCGATGTCGAGGGCGTGCTGCTCAACTGGCGCCTTGAGGGTGAGGGCGGCGTGCCGCTGGTCTGCATCCATGGTGTCGGCTCCTATCTCGAAGCCTGGAATGGCGTGTCGGGCCAACTGAAAGATCGCTTCGCGGTCCTCACCTTCGACCTGCGCGGTCATGGCCGTTCCAGCCGGGTAAAGGGCCGCTACGAGATCGACGATTTCGTCACTGAGACGCTGGCGCTGGCCGACCATGTCGGGTTTGCCACCTTCAATCTGGCCGGCTTCTCGCTAGGTGGCCTCATCGCGCAGCGCCTGGCGCTGACGCATGCCGAGCGCCTGCAAAAACTGGTGCTGCTGTCGACGGTTGCCGGCCGCACGCCCGAGGAACGGCAAGCGGTGCGTGGCCGGTTGGCGGCACTGATGGCGAACGACGCCTCGGCGCATCATGCCGCCTCGCTGTCACGCTGGCTGACGGAAGACTTTCAGGACAAGAACCCGGAGGTCATCGCCGAGCTGCGCCGGCGGGATGCCGAGAACGATCGCGACTGCTATGCGGCGGCCTATCGTGTTCTGGCCGAGACCGATTTCGGCGGCATCCTCGACCGTATCACCTGTCCGACGCTGATCGTCACCGGCGAGGACGACCAAGGCTCCAGCCCGCGCATGGCACGGCTGATGCACGAGCAGGTGCAAGGGTCGCAACTCGCCATCCTGCCCGGATTCCGCCATTCGATCCTGGTCGAGGCGCCGGCACGGGTTGCCGCCGTAATGGGCGATTTCCTGCTGGACGCGGGCCGCGAAAAAGGGGCCGGCGCCGATGAATAACAGCCTTCGCAATGCGAAAGAGAACACCGGACACCAGGCACTGCACGACACGTCGCGGGCAACAGGCCGGCACCTTCCCTGTGATCGCGGGAATGGTGACGGCAAACATCCTCTGCGACATCGGAAGACCGTAATGGCCGCGACGTCGCTAAATCCGAGGGCCTTTGGGAGAGGACGCCGACCTGACCGGCACGAAATTGCGAAGTCACGACCGGCTGAACCATCGTGACCGCAAGGGAACTGAACAACAACAGGGGAATACGCACATGACAATCTGGAACAGACGACAAGTGACGATGGCCGCGGTGGCGCTTACGCTCAGCGCATATCCTGCTCACGCAGGCGCGGTGCTCGACCGCGTGCTGGCGGCCGGCACGCTCAAGGTGGCGACCGATGCCAACTGGGCGCCGCAGTCCTTCGTGAATGCCAGCAACGAGCTGGACGGCTTCGATGTCGACGTCGCCAAGGCGATCGGCAAGCACCTCGGCGTCAAGGTCGAGTTCATCACGCCCGGCTGGGACATCATCACCGCCGGCCATTGGGCAGGGCGCTGGGACATACATGCCGGCTCGATGACGCCGACCAAGAAGCGCGCCGAAATTTTCGATTTTCCGGCGGTCTACTATTACACACCGGCGGCCGTTGCCGTGCACAAGGACAGCAAGGCCAAGACGCTGGCGGACCTCGACGGCAAGGTGGTCGGCGCCACCAGCACCTCCACCTTCGAGGCCTATGCCAAGAAGGATCTGACACTCGATGCCGCCGGCGCGCCGTCATTCGAGTACAAGCTCAACCCGAAGGAGGTCCACTCTTACGAGAATTCGACGACCGCCTTTGACGACCTTCGCCTCGGCGACGGCGTGCGCTTGGATGCGGTGGTCTCTTCGCTGCCGTCGATCCTCGATGCCGAGAAGGCCGGTTACCCGATCAAGCAGCTGGGCGATCCGGTCTTCTACGAGCCGCTGGCGATCGCCATCGAACGCGGCGATCCCGAACTCTCGGCCAAGATCGCCGACGCCGTGAAAGCGATGAAGGAGGACGGCACGCTGAGCAAGCTTTCCGAAAAATGGTACGGGCAGGATTATTCGAAGACGAACTAGCCCCTTCAAAGGCGGCCTGCCCCCGGCAGGCCGCCGAACACCCGGTGCTTAAAGATGCTCTATCCCGATACCGTCGAAGCTGAAATCCTCGTCCACAAACCCTGGTTCGTGGCGACGATGTTCGGTGTCGTTCTGCTGCTCTTCATGGCTTTCAACATGTCGGCCACCAGCTTCGCCGAACTGATGCGTCCGGTGATCGGCGAACCGTCGGTGAGTGGCCTCTACGGTCGCTTTGCCATTGCCTTCGCCATAGCGATGATCTTCACCTTGAACGTAGTGCTGATCGGTTTCGCGCCGCTCAAGTTCCAGATCGGCATCGTCTGGCTCGAATTGCTGCTGCTGTTCATTGCCTTCTTCGAGACCTTCCATCTCAGCCTGCCCTTCATCAGCGAGAAGCTGCCGTTTCTAATCAGCCAAGGCGTTGTCACCACCCTCTACGTTTCGGCGATCTCGATTGTCATCGCTTCCGTCATCGCGGTCGCCGGCGCGGTCGCCAAGCTTTCCAGCAATGGCTTCGCCTACGCCATCGCCAGCTTCTACACCTCCTTCTTCCGTGGCCTTCCGCTGCTCATGCAGGTCTACCTGATCTATCTCGGCTTGCCGCAACTTGGCTTCGTCATCAATGCCGTGCCTGCTGGCATCCTGGCGCTTTCGCTCTGCTACGGCGCCTACATGACCGAGATCTTCCGCTCCGGCATACAGAGCATCGATCGCGGCCAATGGGAGGCGTCGCGCTCCATGGGCTTCGGCTTCGCGCTGACCATGCGCCGCATCATCCTGCCGCAGGCGCTGCCGGTCATCATTCCGCCGACGGGCAACCAGTTTATCTCGATGCTGAAGGATTCCTCGCTGGTCTCGGTCATTGGTGTTTGGGAGCTGATGTTCCTGGCGCGCACCCTCGGCCAGAAGACCTTCCAGCACATGGAGATGCTGATTTCGGCCGCCATGATCTATTGGATGCTGTCGATCTGCCTCGAACTGATCCAGGCGCGGATCGAGCGGCATTACCATAGGAGCAAGGTCAGATGAGCGCTCATGCCATCATCGAAGCGCGCAACCTATCGAAGTGGTACGGCGCCTTTCACGTCTTGAAGGACATCAATCTGACCGTCCAAAAGGGTGAGCGAATCGTCATCTGCGGGCCCTCAGGTTCCGGCAAATCGACGCTCATCCGCTGCTTCAATCGCCTGGAGGCGCATCAGGAGGGCGATATCACCGTCAATGGCATTGCGCTGCATGGCAAGATGGGCAACGTCGCCGACGTCCGCTCCAACGTCGGCATGGTGTTCCAGCATTTCAACCTGTTTCCGCACATGACGGTGCTGATGAACTGCATGGCCGGCCCAATGTGGGTTAAGGGCGTGCCGGAAAAGGAGGCGCGCAAGACCGCGCTGAAATTCCTCGAGCGGGTTCGTATTCCCGAGCAGGCGAACAAGTTTCCTATCCAGCTGTCCGGCGGTCAACAGCAGCGTGTGGCGATAGCCCGCAGCCTGTGTATGGAACCGGCTGTGATGCTGTTCGACGAACCGACCTCCGCCCTCGATCCGGAAATGGTCTCGGAGGTGCTGGACACCATGACGGAACTTGCCCGCGACGGCATGACCATGGTGTGCGTGACGCATGAGATGGGCTTTGCCCGCGCGGTCGCCGACCGCGTCATCTTCATGGACGCCGGACAGATCGTCGAGGAGGGCACGCCTGACGCGTTTTTCGGCAACCCGCGCCATGATCGAACGAAATTGTTCCTCAGCCAGATCTTGAAGCATTAGGTCCCAGGAAAGGCTGCTTTTCCGGTCGAATTTCGGGAACCGGAAAGTCGGCTCTCGGCACCAAAAAATCTACCGGTCAGCAATGTGCCTTAACTCGACCAGAGAGTTCAATTTTGCGGTAGTGCGAATGGAGACATCGCCGGCGACCACGCCGGACGCCGCGGTTGCGCCTCAAAATCGTTGTTAAAGAATGCCCCCGAATTCGGCTGATCAATTGCCGCCCTCAAGCGGCTTCCGCCCCCGGGGCTTTCCCTTCTCACCAATTTCCCGTCTGGTTCTGCGCTGCACTCTTAAGCGCGCAAGAGCGGATCTATCGAAGCTGTCGGCGCAGGCCGACTCGACGTCTGCTTTGGTCAAGCCAACGTCGCGCAGAAGGAAGTTGGACAGGTGACCAAGCCCACGCTTTATGTTGCGGCGGGTCCGCCACTCACGGACAAGGGCCAGCAGCCGATCGAGGGGAGGATCAAGAAAAGTGCGCGGCACGCGCCGTGCGGTCTGGCCTAGTGTCGTTTGCGTAATGTTACGCCAGGTCATGGTAGCCTCCTTTGGGGGATGCACGAATGACGACCACCATCATGGCAGAGCACGGGAAGGCGCCAGCGCATCTTCGGAAGCGCACCGCTTCAGATTGTGAACTGGTCTTAGAGCTCCGCAAGGCCTAACCTGCGGCAAAGGAGCGGTCAGCCATGACGAGACGGCCTTACGGACTGGTCTGCCGGATCTCGCACGCCTGCGAGTTCCTGGAGCCCCGCTGGACGATCCAAATCCTGACCGAACTCTGGAACGGCTCGACCCGCTTCAATGACATTCGCAAGGGGGTGGGCAACGTCTCGTCCGCCCTCTTGTCGAGGCGGCTCAAGGACATGGAAGCGTTGGGCCTGGTCGAGCGTGTCGAGGACGGGGCGACGGGCGCCATCTGCTATTTCCGTACCTAGAAGTCGATAAACCTCGAGCGGCGATGACGCGTTAGCGGAATGGGCGCAATGCAACATCGAGGCGGAGATCGCGCTCGGCGACGTGGATCTTTCGACCCTCATGTGGGCTGTGCGGCGAAAGATTGACTTCGCTGAGCTGCCGCGGCGGCGGGCCGTCATCCGCTTTCATTTCCGCGACGATCCCCCACCGAAGTGTCCCCCCGGGATAGGTGCTCCAGTAGATCCGGCCGAATGTCCGCCCCGCTGATATGGTCTCGATTTCGAGCTTTGCGGCCGCGAAATCGGCTGGAGGTGGAACGCCGGGCATTCAGTCGAAATCGCCCCTGGCCATGCCTTCCGCCGCGGCCAACACCGAGGCGTCATCGCCTTGCTGAAGGGCTCGAAGGCCGGTCCGCCCATCGAGGGCGCCATGGCGCGACACCAGAAACCGATAGACAGCCCAGGCACTGTTGCCGAGCGTCTCATGGAGCGCAGGCAATGTCCCGAAGGGACGACCGTCCCTGTCGAGTTGCCAGACAGGAAAACGGAATCCGCGTTTGGCGCCATCGATCCCGAGCACCTGCCCGCTTTGCCGCCTGGCGTTGACCGTCACCCGCGACGTGCCAAGCAGCTTGGCGAAGGCTTCAGCACTCAGCATGTCCTCGCCGGCGACAATTTCGGCAACACGCTTGCGGCCACGCGCGCGCGCTCCGGCAAGAGCCGCCTCGAGCTCGGCATCGGGCTTGCCCGTGTCGTCGACGGGAAAGGTATCGACCGGTTGCTCCTCGACCGGCGTGATCGTCTGCGCATCGGCGGCCGGGTCGACTTCGACCCGGAACGATACGCGGTGGCCGATCTTGCGGCTGCGTGCGATCGCTTCCTGATAACGTTCAAGCAGAACCTTCTTGAAGTCTGCCTGTGCCGGCAGTTTTGTGGTGAAGCTCAGGGCGGCGACTCCCGTATGCGAGCGGTCCCGCTATGATTGTTGCGTTTTGAAGTGGCCATGACGACAACCTCCTGCTGTCACCAATATGGTTACAGATCGAAAATTCGTCAAGTTGGATAAGTTCGTAAGCCCTATAGAATCTTACGGCGAATGGCTGCGGACCTAAACAATTCCCCACGCCCGAAACCTTCCCCTGCCCGTCATCTCGCGCAGACCAAGCTCGCCGATCAGGTTGAGCGCCCCCTGCTTTGTCACCTTTAGCCGCTCCTGGATCATTCCCGTCGAGACGAGCGGCCGGGACAGCACCAGCTCGACCAGGTCGGGCAGTTTCGAGCTGGCGCGCCGTTGTTTGAGCCGCCGCTCCATCTGGCTTTTGGCCAGCACCAGCCGATCGTGTTCCTTCAGGCCAGCCACTGCTGCGTCGTGGATGGCATCGAGCAAGGCGAGCAGCCGATCGCCGCGACTGCGCGCCCGCCTCCGCTCGCGCGGAATGTTTTTCGCGCCGAGATGCAGGCAAGCGAGATGGTGGGCGGCGAGTCCTTCCTGTCGCAGCAGTGCAGCCACGAGCAGCGGCCCGAGCCACGTGGCATGCTGCAGCACCTCGATGTCCGACCAGGCTTCGAGCAAGATTGCGGCCTGCAGCACCGACGGCCACTCCCGCGTTTCCGCGAGCACGGCCTGCCATTCGGCCAGCCGTTCTTCTTCATTCCAGTCGAGATCGTAGATCAGGCCGTTTTGCGGCTCCGGCCGGTCATGTCGTGACATTTCCTCCTTTCGACCAGGCACGTCGGAGCCGCTGAGGATCTTCGACGAGCGAGCTAAAACAGCATCGATCTCGGCAAATTCTTCGGCCAGCCGGTCGGCCTCGGCGTCATCGCGATCGTCGGCTTCAAAGGAGCTGGCTCCAGCCCCCTCCCCGTCCCGGCTTTTTTGGCCCGCCGCCGGCATGGCGCCGCCGCGACCGGTCAGCGCCAAAAAACCGTCGCGGCTGAGCGCCCAATCCGGTTTTTGCGCAAAAATCCGCCGGCGGGTTCGCAGCACCGCGTGCGCCCGGGTGAGTTCGTGGGTCGGGGTGCGGATGTCCATGTGGGCGTCGTGCAGCACGAGGTCCTCGAGGTGGACGAGTTCGCCCTCGAGCCAGAGCGCGGAAACCGCGTCGGCAAAGTGCTGGCGCTCGACAAAGCCGTCGCGCACCGGCGAACGGGCGACCCGCTCGTCGAGTCGCACCAAAACCTCGGTCGCGCGGGCAACCGGCCCTATCAGGGTTTCCAGGGGCAGTTTGTCGAGCGTGTAAGCCATTGTTTTCATGATGGCTGATTCGCGTTGGTCAAGCTAGTGGGCGTCTACCTGGACTTACGTCGTATTTCTTCAGGGAGAAATAACACTACCGATAATCACCTCTTATCGATAGTGATGGCCTTGGCAGCCCAAAGGCGCTAGATTCGGCGCGAGCACCGGCCGCGAGGGCGGCAGAAACCCGCTTGGAAGACGCCTTATGGAGACTGCCCCTGCCCTGCCGACGTCACGCCGTACGCGACGTGCTGGTGTGCGCCTGGCCTGTCGCGATGGCGACAAACCGGCGCTTGACCGCGGCAAACAACGCGGGCGGCAGCGGCCCGTAATAGCCGCTCTCCGTCTCCAGCGGCCGGGTGTCGGGGCCTGGCCAGGCGAACCGGTTGCTTTCCGTCAAAACGATCCACGACCGCTCGCCGTCAAGCCGCAAGCGCAGCTTGACTGCGGTCGGGATCTCGATGGCATCAACGGGAACGGACGGCGGCGTGTGGGTGATCGGCAGGACGCGGACGACCGGAGTGCCGTCCTCCTGCATGGCGACCAGCGCCAGCACCAGGCAGGGCCGATCCTTGTCGCCTTCTTCGCGGCCCTCGCGGTGTTGCCAATGCCAGAGATAGGAATAACGGAAGACATGGCCGACCTTGATTTCAGCCGGCAGCATTTTTTTCCGTCAGGCTTTTTGCCCCGGAGGATTTTGACCCAGAGAGTTTTGCCCAGAGAGCTCGTCGTTAAGATGGTCAAAACCCGGCTCCATTTCGGAGGCTTCGACCGCAGCGATTTCGTCCGCGCTGAGCTCCGCTGTCGGTTCGACCCGCCGGTCGCGCTTCGACAGCCGGACAAAATCCTCGTAGGCCAGCAGCACGGTGCGCGGGCGGCCATTCTTGGTGATGATGACCGGATCGCGGACCGCAGCATCCTGATAGGCGCCAAAGTTTTTCGAGACGGCGGCGGCGGTGACGGTGGTGGTCATGGCCAAAACTCCTTTGTTCCGGAATATACGGGCTTTACGGGCTTTTCGCAAATATCGGGCGGTAACCAGATGGAACCAAGCCAATGACAGGGCAGCTTGCCAACGCCAAGACCGCTGAAATCGTCGCGAGACGGGCCGAAGCCCTCGACGCGCTCGATTCCGTGCTGCCCTTCGACCGTCGCGATTTTCTCGCCGGGCTTTTGACCGATGACGACGTCGCCACCCTGCGCCATCTGGCTAAAGAAGGCATCGGCGCAAATTCTCTGCGGGCGCTGGCCTCCGACCTCGGCTATCTTGAGGCCTGGGCGCTCGCCGCGACCGGGCAGCCGCTGCCCTGGCCAGCGCCGGAGGCGTTTTTGATAAAATTCGTCGCCCACCATTTGTGGGATTTCGCGAAACGCGAGACCGATCCAGCGCACGGCATGCCCGAAGACGTTGCGGCGACGCTGAAATCCCAAGGGCTTTTGCGCAGCGACGGACCGCACGCGCCCGCCACCGTGCGCCGGCGTCTGTCGAGCTGGTCGACGCTGACCAAATGGCGCGGTATTAGGGGAAAATTCAATGGGCCGGGGCTGCAGAGCGCCGTAAAACTGGCGGTGCGCGCCAGCGCCCGTCCCCGCGGCCGCAAGAGCAAAAAGGCGGTGACCGCCGATATTCTGGCCGTCATGCTTAAAGCCTGCGCCGGCGATCGCCTCGTGGACGTGCGCGACCGCGCCCTTCTCATCACCGCCTTCGCGTCGGGCGGCCGCCGCCGCAGCGAAATGGCTTCGCTCAGGTTCGAGCAGATCGTCGAAGAAGAGCCCGTGCCGGCCAATCCGAAGAATCCCGACGGCGATAAGCTGCCGTGCCTGTCGATCCGACTTGGCCGCACCAAGACTACACAAGCCGAAAGCGACGCGTTCGTTCTGCTCGTCGGCCGTCCGGTGTTGGTTTTGAAGGACTGGCTCGAGCGCGCCGGCGTCACCGAAGGCGCTGTGTTTCGCGGCATCGACCGTTGGGGCAATCTTGAAAAACGCGCGCTGACGCCGCAGGCGGTCAATCTAATCCTGAAACGCCGCGTCGCCGAGGCCGGGCTCGACCCAACGGCGTTTTCCGCCCACGGCCTTCGCTCCGGCTATCTCACCGAAACCGCCCGCCGCGGCATTCCGCTGCCCGAAGCCATGCAGCAGTCGCAGCATCGCTCGGTGCAACAGGCGTCGAACTACTACAACGATGCCGAACGCACGCTCGGGCGAGCGGCGCGGATAATCGTCTGAGTCGCAGATCGATCCGACACATCAAAGCTTACGGCTTCAGCTCCAGGACTATTGGTTCCGAGACAGCCGCGCTTGTCGCGGCGAGCGCGCGGCCTCGGGTTGCAGCCGACAGAAAGCCTCTCCTGTTCTCCGTTACGCGCCAAACAGCCAGCCTGTCCCAGTAGACGGGCTGGTGCAAACCTGTCTGGATCCTCGAAAACTCCGGATGCGCCGGATTGATCAGCACATTGCAATCGAGACGCGCCACGACACTCGGCACCAGCAGGATGACGCTGCGCCGTTCTAAACACCAGGTTTCGCCAAATGCCTTGCTCAACGGTCGCCGGCATGGTGTCCCAGCCGGGCAGTGACGGCTGCAAAAAGACCTTGTAGCTGAGTTCGCGCGGGATCGTGATTTCGATGTCGTGCTGGTTGGGCGGCAGGCGGCCACTGCCATGTACCAGCTTTTCCAACAGGACCGTCGAATAGTGCTCGCTCGTGTAGATGATAGGACATCCGCGGGTGTTCCATCGCCCTGGCGATTGTCGAACCGGTCGCATCCAAGATCGGTAGGTGCCGGCCGGACCACCGATACGAAAGGACGATAGCCTGCGATCGAGAGTCTGCGCCGTCACGCAGCCCTGCCGTACTTCAGACCTGCGAGGATATCGACCATGATGTCGGCGCCAAACTCGCTCAGGATAACGATGTCGATCGGTCGCTTGTCCTCAATCATCGGGTGCGGCCGAAACAAGAAATCCGCGCTTCCTCTTCGTTCTGCCAGACATCGACAGCAAGACTCCAGACGCGGGCCACGCGGGCCAATCGTGTGCTCTCGTCCGACGAGAGACGATGTGCCGCCTTGCGCCGCTCGTAGGTCGCCTTGGAGATCAGTCGGTATTTGAACTGAGAATCGCCAGGCGCCAGAAGATGCGCAACGCGCTCGAGCGCCCCGATGGGAAGTCCATTCTCGATCCGGGAGATCAGCCCGAAAGGCGACAGCGACGCCACCTCCTCAATGGGCAGCCCCAACACGTCGGCGACATCTCCAAACGCCAGCATCTCACGCTCCATTCCATGTGAGGGAAAACATCGTCTCACATGATGCGCTATGCAAGCCCCGCATCAGCGCGGACCGATCCGCCAACGGCTACCCGGCCATTTTTGCTGTCACAGCGTTCGCCTTCAACGCCGCCATCAGCATAGGCCCGACCGAAAACTCCCCTGCCCTTGCCTTTTCGGTTAGAACCCGCAGGTAGCCGCCCGCCGAGTTGATGTGCTGCGCCCTTTGCAAGATACAGGCAATCACGATGGCGGCGGTCTCCTGGCCCATCACATGGCAAGCCTCCTCGTATGCTGAGGGCGAAATACCAAGGTAGCCTCGTACCTGGACGGCGGTAATCATCAAATCGCGCCAATTTCCGATGTCTTGCACGGCATAGTCTGAAATTTCCGGGCAGGCTTTCAGCACCAGTCCGATCGGATAGCTCTTCGGTTTCTCGGCGGCTGCCTGGCTTGGCTCGACCGCCGCCCTGCTTTTCTCCAAAGCCGGTTCAAAGACAAAAATGGAGTCTGTGTTTGAATCAGATTGCTGCCGCTCATTTTGGGACTCATTGGCGCTAGGATTCATGGAATTCATGAAGTTTTCCAGCATCATATCCACTTCGTCATGAAGTCTGGTCAGTTCGGCAACGATTGCCTCCAGTTCGGACAGCCCTGCCCGTCGCGGGATTGCATCTACAATGGCTCTGAACCGTCTCCAGACGGCCTCCCAGTTGCCAGGAACGCCCTCCTCGATCGCGGCCTCGACAAGTTTGTGAATGTCGCGACGATGGAGGGTTATCCGCTCCCTCATTAGCCTGAGCGCCTGGCTGTCGGCGCGCACCTGTTCGGCAGCACGCTGAAACTCAGCGGCCCGTGTCAGCAGCGGCGCCAGTGAGAATCCGAACGCCTCCTCAATGGCGCCACCCTTCCCTTTCCGGGCGAACCTTTTGCCATTTGGACTGTCGCGGCGGATGATCAGGCCGCAACTCACCAGCTCGGCCAGTTGTCGCCGCAATGTGGAACTGGGCATACCGTGTGTGCGCAGTGACAACTGTGCGTTCGAGGGGAAGACCATCAGGCCGTTTTCCTCGCTGATCTGGTCGTCCGGATAGAAGGACAAGAGCCCGCTCAGCACGGCCAGAGCGCGATCTCCCACACCTACGACAGCCTTGCCTTCGCACAACCAACGATAGACCTGCCACTTCTCGACGAGGGCTCCATCAGGAATCTCTCGTGATGCCGCGTTCGCTTGCACCAGCGCAAGCGTCATCGGCCGCCGCCCAAAGGGCGTCGTTCCATACCCACTCTCCATTTCCCTCACCTTTCAATCAGGCAAAAGAAATCTGCTCGCCGAAACGGCACCACGACTCTTGACAGTGATTCGGGGAAGTGCGATTCTCAGCTTGCTACAGACTTGAGAAGGGCTTCCGCGACGGTGACGTTCGGGGGCCTTTTTCTTTTGCGGTCTTAGTCTCCTGTTTTCTTCGCCATTTCCGACTCCCGAAAAGCTTCGAAAAGCTCATCGAGCTTGCCGGCAATGAATGCGCCGAAGGGCGACGCTTCCTTGGATTTCAAGGCAAGCGTGAACACTTTTCCCGTGTCGGTGATCTTGGCTCGAACTGATTTATCCTGGGGTACCCAAGCCCGCTCCTGGGGCTTCGATGCCGCCTGCGGGCGCTTCACCGGGGCGCTCACAAAGTCGAACAGACGGGCAAAACGGGCCTCACCGCCTGACTGCGCGAAATCCGCGATTGCCACGCACTCGGCTGCCCTCGCCGCAGCACCAGGATGCTCCATGAGCTTGGCAAGCTGCCACCAGCGGTCTCGGCCAATGCCCTTGGCCGCACCCACCGCAACAATCACCTGCTCTGGAATGGTGCTGATCACAGAACGCATCTTCGAGAAAGTCGTGTCGTCGAGCGAAAGAGCTGATTTCACTGTATCCGGGGAATGGCCTCGCTTGAGAATGCGGTCTGCAAAAAGCGTTCGCTCAATGAAGGACAAATCGGCTCTGGCGGCGTTCTCCTGGCCTTGGGCGATGACATGGTCCCTATCGTCCATCTTCTTGACGACGGCGCGGACCGGTCGGTCCAACTGGCGCGCGACCCTGACACGCCTGTGGCCAAAGACGGTTTGGAAGCGGCCCGAAACCTCGGGGTGAGGCCTGACCAGAACCGGCGAATCCTGCCCTCTCTCACGAATAGCTGCCAGCAGTTCCTGGAAAGCCTCATCGTCATCGTCCATGCGGTCGGAAACGAATGACGTATCGACCAATGCCGGATCGAGATCGACGACCGAACTCTTCGAGAGTTCCTCGAACGACTGCATAATCGAGCGGGAAGCGCCGCGAGCGGCATAGGCTGAGACGTCCTTGACGTTCGCGACCGACGCCGCGGGGCCCATAACGCTGCCAAATATGTCCTTGCGTGCCATTCAATCGCTCCGATTCTCGGTTAGTCGACTGATTTCACGACTGAAATTCCCATTATTTACTGCCGTAAAACCCGCCGTCATGACCGCCCCCATGCGCGATGGATGAGCGTCGCGATCTCGGAGTTCACCGCATCCAGTGATTCCAGTGCGCGGTCGTAGGTAGAGCGGGTAAAGGACGACTTCTCGACCTCGTAGAGTGTCTGTTTCGTCAGCCCCGCATCCGAAATGGCCGTCGACTTGAGCATCGGATTTTCGAGAATCTGGCCAGCCAGCATTGACTGCATGAAGCCAACCATCTGCGCCTGCGGGATGTCTGTCGGTTCGTAGCGCGTGATCAGGTAGCGAAACCAATCCAGCTCTATTGCTGCACCGGCTGCCTTGATGGTCTTCAAGATGCCGCCGAGCATCAGCAGGAACTGGCTCATGGACATCAGGTCGAGCATTTGAGGGTGAACCGTGATGAGGACAGATGTCGCCGCCGACATCGCCGTCAAAGTCAGATAGCCGAGTTGCGGAGGGCAATCGACAATCACGACGTCATAGCGGTCGTCCACCTCCGATAACGCCCCTGCAAGCCTGGTGAAGAACTGGCGACCTACGTTCGACGTTCTGTCCTGCATGGCGAGCGGCGTATCGTACTCATACTCCTGCAGTTCAAGACTGGCTGGAATGATATCCAGACCGGGAAAATTCGTCGGCACGATCACGTCGGAGATCGACTTGCGCTCGTCGTCATAACGGATCGCCTCATACACAGAGAGGTTCCGATCAAGTTCCGGCTGGAAGCCATGCAAGGCGGACAGCGAGGCTTGCGGGTCGAGATCGACGGCAAGGACGCGATGGCCCGTCAGAGCTAGATGCTGGGCGAGGTGGGCGGCGGTGGTTGTCTTGCCGCTGCCACCCTTGAAGTTGACGACAGCGACAACCTGGAGCTTGTCGCCAGGCTTGCGGTGCGGGACGTATTTCTTGACCTCGGTCCTGCCGTGTCGGTCCAGGAAATGACGCAGCTCAAGCATCTGCTCGGCGGTATAGGATCGGCGTCCCGACGGTATCTGCTCGGGCAGGGGGCCCTTGCGTTCCAGATGGAGGCGCTTCAGATTGTTCTGCGATACTCCGAGATAGTGGGCTACCTCCGCCATCGAAAAGGACCGGAGGGTCTTGGTCGCATTGGGCGGGAACTTCTCCATACGAAGCTGATTCAGTCGCCGCGATATCTCTTCGCCCTGCTCGATGATCGTGTTATCGAACTCGAAGCGTGGCAGCCGCATGGCAATGTTCATTTCTCGTCAAAACCTGAATTGGCGCTTTTTGTAAGCAATCCACTCAACAAGCGCCATTAAGCTCCGATTCGGCCAACCGCGGCAAGAAGTTTTAGGTTAACAAAAGGTCAACGAGCCCGAGGCGCTTTTTACTGCCGGTTGCAGCTGAGGTCATGAAGCCAATGCTCATGTGCGGAAGCCCATATTTGTCCCGCTCTCCTGAGCTAAACACATGTTTTCTCTGCAACAAAGGCCATTTTTTACGGCAGTAAAGTCATACTTGTCGGGCAGGGACTGCAAGCGGCCGCACGCGGAACACGGCCGCCTAGATCTCAGTCGAGGTCGGGGCAGGACCGCTGGGCGCGCCAATGGCCGCCCGGAGTTCAGATCACCGTGGACGTGGTCTGGACGCTCGCTCGCGAGAATACACCGGGTTGGGGAGGGGATGCCGGCTCGAGCCGACATTTCTGGACTCGCCGGACTGACTGACGCATTCCCTTGGTGTAGGGCGATAGCGGTGTAGTGCCGGCAGGCACGTCGGGGCGGGCACGTGCGCAAGATCACTTTCAGACTGCTCGCATCTTCATGTTTAGGGCCCGCCTATGTGTGAATTGCCAAAGAACATCGATGCTGACGTGGTGATCGAGATCAGTAAGTTGCTCGATGAGCATCCTCACATGGTTCCGGTCAAGTGCATAAGCTCGCCGGGCTGGTTCGCCAAAGGGTCAAGACCGGTTTACCCGATCAATCCATTGAAGAGTTGGTCGTCGAATGGCCACGACACGCCAATTGGCAATGGTTTTCGATCTGCCAAGCCACGAGAATGTCGTGCCGCTCCCAGTGAGACGATAGGATGAAGACAGCGGGCATCCTCGCCGCTGATCGCGGTCCCTCAAGAAACTCAGTTGCTGGCCGAAAAGCCGTGGGCGGCAGTTCGCTGTCAAATCGATGCTGTGGCGGCGCTCACGCCCCAACCATGCTGGCAGGGTGACCGGATGCAAATGTGGGAATGGCTGGTGTCGGCATGCCAACTCTTGCAGGAGCGCCCCCGAAAAGAGGAACCGGCCGGCCATTGGCCAACGGTGACCTCGGATGAACAATTTTGGCGGCAAATGTAGCGGACGACAAAGTCCAGGCACGAATCAGACATGCCGGAACCAGGGCAATCAAACGGTCCTCTTCGGATGAGGGCGAGATGCACGGCCGGGCGGTTTAGTGCCGGTCGGAAGGTGAGGGCTTCACCGGCCGCCTTGCGCCGGCTCGCGCTCGGTAAGAAGCGCCAGCAAGGCCGGATTGATATAGAGGTTCTCGCGACCAGCCTTGACTTCTTGCAACAGGCCATTGTCGACGAGGGCCTTCAGATAGACCGATGCCGCCTGTCGTTTAGCTATGCCGGATTGCCGTTGGCATCGACACATCGCCAAATCATGTCGATAGAACCGCAATCTGTCGACATATTGTGATTGCAGCAAGGCGATCGCGCGAACGGAGGTTATTGGTAGGGGCGGGCTCCCTCTAAAGGGGCGTTTACAGCCCGCTTGCCTTGGTGAGGTTGATCCGAAACCGGTCGCGCCGGCACTGATAGCGACGGGTCATCTCCGCGGAGGCATGGCCAAGCTGTTTTTGCACATATCGCTCGTCGACCTCGGCCGAGGAAGCGAGGCCGGCGCGCAGCGAATGCCCAGAGAATTTGGTCCCGCGCTCGCCTTCCGACAGATCGCCACGAACACCGGCAGCCAGCGCGGTGCGCTTGACCAGCCGCGCCACTTCCTGGGAGTTGAGCCGCTCGGCACCCATGGCCTTGCCTTGGCCAGTGACACGGCGGAACAGCGGTCCGTGCGCGATACGAGCGTGTTTCAACCAGGTCTGCAGGTTGACCACCGGGCAGGTGGCGTCGGAGGAGCCGCGGCCGATCTCGACCTCGCGCCAGCCGGTTTTTCCCCGCAGCGTCACCAGCATGCCTTTGTCAAAACTCTCGATCCAGCCCGAAGAATCTTCGGTCTGATCGCGGCCAACATCGAGGCCGACGATTTCCGAGCGACGCAGGCCACCAGCGAAGCCAAGCAGCAACATGGCGCGATCACGAAGGCCACGCAGGGTGCCGCGGTCGAGGGTTTCCAGCATGGCCATTAAATCCTCGGACAGAATGGCTTCCTTCTGCAGGGGAGGGGAGGCGTGGGTGTTGCGGATACCGGCCAGCACGGTGGCGATGTGGCGGTGTTTCCTGTCCAGTGGTTGGCCACGCTGACTATAATTCCAAGACAGCGAAGAAAGGCGGCGCTCGATCGTCGCCACCGATTTTTTCTCCCGACCAGATCCCGAGGCTTGCGCGGTGATGTAAAGGCCTACGGTCTGAGGATCGGGCGGCAACACCTCGATGTTCTGGCGGCGCGCCCAGGCGCAAAAATGCTTCCAGTCGGCGGCGTAGGCGCGCCGGGTGTTGGCGGAGCTAGCCGCCTCAACGTAGTCGCGGGCGCGATCGGCGAGTTTTCCCAGATGCGCCGGCAGGCCAAACGTTGGCTCCGAACCGGACGCCGGCAGCGGGGCAGAGGACTTTTCGCCATTCTCGGGATCGTGCGCGGTCTGGCTCACAGCGAGCACGACACCGACAATATCAAGCAGGTCGTCGGCCGACGTCTGCGCCGCGAGTTGATCGACATCGGCCCCCGTGCTGTGGGACAATGCGGAGCCCTGCTGAGGGTGATTTCTTGGCTTCTGCTCGATGAAAACAGCCATTTCTCACTTAGAGAGCAAAACGAACGATAATGCAACATTATCATTCGTTTTGGATGGCCGACAGGTGGGGCGGTTACGCATGGATTTGATAGCGTAAACCGCCGTCGTCTGCTAGCGTTCGACGATGAAGTCTCGTCTTGATTTGCCACCCGACCATCGCTCCGTAGTGCCGAAAGTACCGGCATGGGCGCGGCCGCGTGGCGACGTTCAGCGCGACGTCGATGCCGGCTATCTCGCTGGTGCGGCAGTGAATTCGCTCGACAATCTGGTCCGCAGTTCCCCTGACTGGGCTGGAGTGTGGCGCCAGCGGCTCGCCCTTAAATCGGCCAGCGCCGCAATTCGGCTGCTCGGTCGCAGGGAGGAAGAAGGCGCTCTGCGCGACGCCCATTTTTTCCGGGCTGGAGGGGACAATCCTGGACCAGCAGGGAATATCTTGCTGGCTTGGCGCCGCTTGGCCAGTCGGTCAACCGGGCTGGACGAGGCATCGGTGCGGCCGGTCGCCGAGCATCTGGATGTAAAATGGGATGACGCGCTCGCCGAGGTTCTCAGCAACGCCGAGGATCTGGCGGCTTCGTCACGGCCCGCGCCCCTATTAGGGGCAGAGCTCGCCGCTGAACTCTATAGGGCCCGCCCAGACGCTGAGCTTCTGGCCTTCTGGCTTGCTGACGCATTGGTGGCGAAGAAGCACCGTTGGCCCGTCGCGGTTCCCTTGTTGATGGGTCAGGTGAATTCCGTCGCTTTCAGGATCGGCGAGGGCCGTCGGCGTGTGCGTCCGGGCGGCGAAGGATGGGGTAGGGCAGTACTGGTCGCCTACTGTATGGCTGCGGCTGAAGCCTGCGATGTCGGTGCCGACTTGGCTGGTCGCGCCGCGCACCTGGTCGAGGTCTCGCCGAAGCTGCGGGCCAAAGGCGCCGGCGAAGTGGTGAAGCTGTTGTTGGACGACGACGCCGTACCGCCGTCCCGATCGGGCGCCGGTCTTACCGACCGCAGCGCTCGTCGGCTCTTTGAGCGACTAGGCGAACTCGGGGCGGTGCGCGAGCTCAGTGGCCGCTCGACCTTTCGGCTCTATGGATTGTGACCATGGCCAGGCGCGCAAAGCAGTACGAGACCTTAGAATTTGATCCCGAGCTGTCCGAGCTTCCTCCGGAGGCTCGGTGGCGGGAATGGATGAACCGCGTGGAAGCCGTGATCTTTTCCGCGCCTCAACCCGTCGAGCGCCCGGAGCTCACGCGGATCGTTGGCCGCGACGCCAACATCGACCTCTTGATCGAGGACATCAGAGCAGACCTGCAGCGCAAACCCTATGACGTCGTCAATGTTGCGGGCGGCTGGCAAATGAGGACGCGGCCGGCCTATGCGTCAGTCATCGCGGCGTCGGCAGCATTACCGGATCGGCGGCTCGATCTCACCGAAACCGAGGCCATGGTGCTGGTGTCGATCGCCTATCATCAACCGGTTACGCGCGGCGGGGTTGCCGACATCTTGGGCCGCGACGTGTCGCGCGACGTCATCGGCGCCCTGCGCGACAAGGACATGATCACCGCTGGCCCGCGCAGTCCAACACCAGGCGCCCCGTTCACCTACGTGACGACCAAATCCTTTTTGAAGCACTTCGGGCTCGACACCCTCCGCGACCTGCCCGACTTGGAGGCACTCGAGGACGCGGGCTTACTGAACGCGAATAGCAGTGCGGCCTCGTTCGCCTCGATCGTTGACACGGCTGAAGACGATCCCGACGATCAGAACGAGTTTGACGATCAGGGGCCCGCCACATGACTGACACCCCGGACACGGCGTCATCGACAAGCCAATTCACCGCGATCAAGCACGACATCGTCAAGGAGCTGTTCCTTAAAACTGCCGATCAAACATATGTGGTGGCCCGGTGGTGCTTCTTGAACGGCCTCTACCTGGACTTCTACTGGAACGCCCTTCACGCCTTAGAGAAGTACCTCAAGGCCGTGTTACTCGTGAACGGCCGGTCAGCCAAATCGGCGGCCGACGGCGCTGCCTATAGCCATGACCTCGTGAAGCTTTATGAGACGGTGCGGGCGATTGGCTCGGACCTCCTTCCGAGCATCCTCATCCGGCCGGACGAACTGCAAATGCGCTATTGGCGGGACGAGTCGGTCGACGACTTTTTGGAGCGTTTGAACGACCTGGGCCGAGCGGAAAACCGCTACAACATCTTTGGGTTCTCCCAGCGGCCCGAGGACCTGCATAAACTCGACATGGTGGTTTTTGCGGTTAGGCAACTCTGTGTGCCCTTGGACGCTCCGTTCTGGGGTCGCCGGCAAGACGCCCCGAACGACAAGACGTTCCGCCAGATGCTCCTTGACCATCCAAAGGCGGTGCTGCGCAGAGTGGGTACCAAGTTCTACGATCTTATCGGACGCAAGGGCACCGTCGCGGTCCGGGATGCTGCGCTTACCCATAATCTGCCATTCGCACCGGCCGATTTTGACCATGGCGGCCTGCGTAGCGGTTCGTCGGCCGACAACCCAGTCCTCTATCGACGCCTGATCGTCTATGCGGAGAATGGTACCCAAAGCGCGCATGACGCGGTGGGCCTGGCGGGGGTCTGCGACTGGCTAATCGAAAACGTTCAACTATCGCCGGCCGTCAAGGCAGAGATCCACACGGCCAAGACCAAGCTTTTGGCTCAAGCGAGAAGGCATGCTCAACGTGACTGAAAAGCCGGACGTGTTCATAAGCCATGCCTCGCCGGACAAGGCCACCTTTGTGCGACCGTTGGCCGAGGCGTTGCGCAAACTTGGTGTCGCCGTCTGGTACGACGAGTTCTCGCTCGAGCTCGGCGACAGCATCTCACAGCAGATCGATCGCGGCATCGCGAACTCTCGCTTCGGCATCGTCGTCGTGAGTCCGGCGTTTATTTCGAGAAACTGGACCCAGCATGAGCTCCACGCGCTCGTAAACCGCGATGTCGATCAGGATATCCGCATCCTGCCCGTCTGGCACGGAGTGACAAAAAAGGAAGTCTCTGACTTCAGCCCATCTCTCGCTGACAAGGTGGCGATCGACACCAGCCACGTCGACGCGATGGAGGCGGCAATACGCATTTTGCGCACCATTCGGCCCGACCTCTATTCCGCCCATCCGAGAGCCGAGCTCGAGCGATTGGCGAGCGGTGCCGCCATTGCCGAACTGCAGGCAGAGATCGAGGGCCTTCACGCCGAACTCGAGGAGTATCGGTGCCCCTATTGCGGCGTAGGCCTTTCAACGCGGGCAGATGCCCCCATGGACGACGAGCAGAAGAATTGGGATGTCGTTGAGGTCTTCGACTGTGGCTTTCGACACTTTGGCGGGTCGGTTGATCGCCCCTGTCCTCAGGATCCGCGATTTCCTAAGTTTGACGACTACGAAGTGGTCATTTTGTCGAAACAGTTGAGCGGAGCCGAAGGCGTTACGGCAATGGCCCGTCCCAAGACCGACATGGCGAGAAAGCTTCGCCTCAACGCTGGTGTCGGCGCCACCGAACAAGAAGCTCGGGCTAGACTACTAGCTCAGTATCGTTATGCGGCAGGTGAGATTTCGAACGCCGAATGGTTCAAAGCGACCGTGGGCTAGCAATCTGCGATCTATGATGTGGCAACGCCGCAACGCGGCGGCACGGTGTTCTTGGAGTTCAGTTATGACAGTCATCGCTCTCATCAGGCGGGTCGCCAAGGCTGGCCATGTCGATCAGTTCCTTGCCGCTTACGAAAAGGAGCGACCACGCGGGCAGCCAGGCTTCATCACCGAGTATCTTACGCGGGTGGAGGGTGCAGACCTTCCCGGCCTACGGGAGCTCGGACTGCTGCATCCCAGTGCCGACGGCGTGGCGTTCCTCAACGTTGCGTTCTGGGAAACAGAGGAAGCCTTTATCGCAGCTTTCAATCCCCAGCCCGGCTTCTTTGACCCGACAACTGAATGCGAGCCACGCAAACGCGCGATCCTCCAAATCGAGACCATGGCCGGCGCCCTGCCACCGAAGGCTAACGGCTGATGACCGCCCCAGACGAGGAATCAATTCCGGAGAACGGGCTCGGCTACGATGACCTCATGGAGGATCGGGACTATCTGTTCCGGCTCATCAACACCATCGACTGGGAAGCCCAGCTCCGCGCGATTAAAGGCGTGCTCGGCCGCAACCGGGCGGCTTCGCAAGCTGTCTCCAAAGCCATCGACGATCTGCAGCACGAAAGCGAGACCTACCGCGGACCTCATCATGAGCAGATCGTTGACGAGTGGGTCGATGCCGTCTCGAGCGCGTCCTATAGCGAGGCGGCAAACAGCATGTCCGCGATTGGGATGATTGTGCCGATGCTGGAAAGCATCCACTCGCAGGCGTTCTACTCGCTTGGCGAACTCTATGCAGCCAAAGGCATGGGGCCGCCGGCCCATAAGCGATGGGACCGGGCGGTCGCTCATCCCCAACGCTGGAACTGCCAGGTCTACTTCGATGCCGATGGCACCGCGGGAACCGACATCATCAGAGGCATTCGGCAGATATCGGCAGCAACCGGTCTAGCGCCGTTCCTCGCCAGCGATACGGCGGATTGGATCGATGCCATGCTCACATATCGAAACAAGATGTTTCATGGTGGTTTCGAATGGTCACTCGAGCAGCGAACACGATTTGCCCGCCAGATTGAGGCGCGGCATTGGGAGCATTTCTTCAGCGCCGCTACGACGGACGAAGAGCCATGGATTTTCTATGTCCGCAAGGAAGTGATCGCGGAGATGCCGTCGCGCATTGAGGCTATCCTCGACAGCTGGGGCGCCTTTGTAAAAGGGCTTCCCTTCGAATTGGTGGCCATCAATAACTAGCATATCCAGCTGCCGTTGAAGGGACTTTGACCGTTCCCGAGGTGCAGGAGATAGATGGGGGCGTCTTCTGGGTGGTCAAACGGCCCATTCAACTATTTGGAGACGCTGGCTAAAAGAGTGTATTAGTAGACACGTCGGGTCCCCGAGATATTGAACAACGACTGCGATCCCGGCCTTACCGAGGGGTCTCACGACGTGGTCAAGCGGGCTGATTGGAAATTTGAGCAGGAAGCTGCTTGAAGAACGTCTTTGCAATAAGCGCTATGGGGAAGCGGCTTGGGAATTCACTCGGATCTGGTCAACCAAACCAAGAAATACAAGGGCGAGCTGCACGAGTTCTCGTTGAGCATGACCCAGTGGCGAAAGTTCAAAACAAAGTACAAGCTCACTTGGCAGAAGACTCGTTTCGACGAGGCGAACCACGTCCACATCCCAAAAGAGCGGGGCATATACGCTTTCACAGTCGAGCTCTCGCCCAGCAAGCTGCCCCAGCATGGCTACATACTGTACGTCGGCATTACAGGTGACACTTCGGCGGCAACCTTGCACAGCCGCTACCGGCAGTATGTGGCTAACCTGAAGAAGGAGGACGGGAGGCCAGCCGTCTTCTTCATGCTGAAGAACTGGTCAGGCGATCTGTTCTTCAACTACGTTCCTTTGGCCGGAAGCAGCGTCGATCTCAGCAAGATGGAAAAGTCGCTCCTGTCAGCAGTCATCCCGCCGGTCAACAAACGGGACATTGAGGCAACCATAACGGCGGCGAAGGCGGCGGCATTCTGATGGCACCAGCACCCAAGACTCCATTGACCATGCCAGCTCTCCGGGGAACGTTTGGGGACTGGACCTACTACTCCTGCCTGATGCCAATGCGCGATCTGGCGACGAGAGTGAACTACGCTGACGACATTCATGAGTCCAAGGCATTGTCGGAGCTGATCCAGCGCACTTTGGAGGGCAAGCGAGCCGATCACATAGCGGCGTACCTGAACACGCCCGAGCGGTTCTTCAACGCTCTCGTGCTCGCCACATACGGTGGCAACCCTGAATGGTACGAGGTGGGCAATTTCAAATCCTCCACCCAAGCTGACATTCTCGCTGAAGTCGCGGAGGAGGCGATGGACGCGCTCGGCTTTCTCCGCTTGGGGGCCAAAGCAAAAATCTTCGCGGTTGACGGACAGCACCGGCTGGCGGGGATTCGCGCTGCAATTGCCTCGGGGAGTGAAGCGGAGAACGACGTCGTCTCGGTGCTCCTAGTTGGTCACAAGACAAACAAGACAGGACTTCAGCGTACACGGCGCCTCTTCACCACCTTGAACAAGACAGCCGTGCCCGTCCGTAAGAAAGATATCATCGCTTTGGACGAGGACGACGTGATGGCTATCACTGCTCGTCGGCTCGTCGAATCCAACGATGATTTTCGAGACCCTCGTATTGCCGTTATCGGGAGCCCCAACATCCCGGTGGGCAACAAGACATGCCTCACGACGATCACGAACCTTTATGACGTTCTCAAAGTCCTGTTCTTGCACAAGAGCGGAAATCGTAGCGATCGGAACCTCCGATTCAATAGGCCAAGCGACGATCGCCTCGATGAGTATTACCTCTTCGCGACAGGGTTTTTCGAAGCCCTCGGCAAGGCCTTCCCCCCCGTCAAAGGCGTCATGAAAAATCAGGATCCCGAAGCCGTCACGTCCACCCAGCGCGGACCCCACGGCGGGCACCTGCTCTTCCGCCCGATAGGGCTTGAGCTATTCGCTAGATTGGCCACCAGTCTTGCCAAGGCTCGCGCTATCGAACTAGACCAGGCCGTCGCATTGCTCAAGGGCACGCCGGTAGATCTGGCTGGGGCGCCGTATGCTGGCGTTATATGGGACACCGGCCGGAACACAATCAAGACGACGGGCAAATCGCTTGCACTTGATCTCCTGCGTCACATGGCTGGTTTGGGGGCAAGGGCCGACCTGCTCGCCGAGTATCGCCGGACGTTGGGGAGCCCCAACGATCAGACGATTCAGTTGCCTGCGACACTCGGGATCTGAACACCCGACTTACGTGTGGCAGAAGACGCAGTTAGCCCAAGACTCATCAATCGCCTCGGGGCATGTCCAAGTCGTTGCCCGCCTCCATGAGGTGCATGCTTTGGAGCTGTAGCAATGGCTGCTGGCCCGCTTCATAACTTTGTGGGCTGGCGACGTCGAAGTTGGAGACAGAGGTCAATGGGACACAGCACGAGCTGCTCCCAGGCTCTGGAGTCAGCAAGCTAAGTGATAACGCCTAGCATTCCGATCTGTTGATCGCCGTTGATGATAGTAACGACACTCAACGAATGTGCATGAGCGCTTTCAACATCTCCAGCACCGCTGCAACGTTCTGAGCGAAAGCTACATAAGTCGCAGTCCCAAGGGTGACCGACGTGCCCAATAGGTTATAAGCTCTCTCCAAGAAGCCGATTGCCGTCCCAATAAGCCTCTGTTTCGGTGTGGGGAAGGTGACGCTCCTGCCTCGGATATCGATCTCCGGAACAACAACATCGTGGGGCAGGGTAGCTAGAACTTCAGCACCCTGCTTCAACTCCTGCATAAATTGTACTACGTCACTTGTTGCGACGCCCGCGCTTTTTGCTGCCGTCGCCATCTCGAGGGCAACTCGGAACGGCTTAATCAGCCTTTCCCCCGTTGCCTTAGTCTCATCGACATCGATCCGAGAAATAACGTCCTCCCGCTCCGAAATGAAGGGAAAGTGCGCGGTAAGAAGTTGATGACATCTAAAGAAATCAGAAAATGCCACCCTCAAGCCTGGAGGTAGCCAGTCAATGGCATCGGAGCTGTTATACTCGGCATCGATTATAGCAACTTGATTAGAAAGAATGCCTAGAATTGGGCGTGTGGCACGTTTTTCCAACTCGGATTTATACGCGGCTAAGGCGAAGACGAGCCCTTTCGGTGAGTTACCTGGCAACGACTGTAGAATCACACGAATTTGCACTATCTGAGTGTCTGGGGTCTCTAATAGCTCGGCTGAAGCAGGTGACCCGGGCGTATCCACGCGAGGGTTGGCAGCAAGGTCGATTTCACTAACATTGTTGAGGCTTGCAGTGGGACTTGCAACTGCTTCAATTTCTTCCAGCGTAGGTGGGGGAGCATATATTTCGGGTCCAGCGGAATGATTTAGATCGGTAGGCGCCCGTTCCACTTCGGCGGCTAAATGCTCCCCAGCCGCTGCATTCCCACCAAATAGATCCAGCTGTTCTCGTGACCGTCGGAGTGCGTCCGCGACCTCAGTTTCTGATGGCCAGCGCTGCGGTTGCAGCGCAAGGTCGACATGGAAGAGCTGGCGAGCAAATTGACGGCAACTCTCGTCGTCGCTCACGAGGATGTCTAACATCGCCTGCCGCAACGCCAGCCTTTCAGCCTTTTCTTCCCATGCTTTACGATAGCGTGGAGAGATCGCTAGTTTTTCGAAGTAATCAAATAGTATCGCCTTAGTCCCCGGCGGCTTTTCTGCGCTGAACCGTTTGGAACTGCTCTCTGGTTCCTGGAACTGAAATCGCCACAGCCCATCATTTGACAAATGCCACAGCGGTTTCCACCCCATCTCGGCCCGGGCCTCAAATAGAACGGCAACGTAAGCTCTGAAGCGGGAAAGAATCGCCTCGGTGTCGAGATTTTCGGGGTTCAGAAGATTTTCGTCAGCTAGGTCGATAGCTGCAATTAAGCACACGGGCTTAAAGAATTTAGCATCTGGAGCCCGTCTGTGACGAATCGAGGAGACTAGTGACGTCCAGGTGCTATTTGACATGCGCGCTTTCCAGCTCGAACAAGTGCTTTACGGTCGCTAGACCCAACAGCCAACCAGGATAACTTCTAGCGGCATCTTACGGTTAGCGACTTCTCAAATCAAAGCGATCCCGAGCCGGTTAAAACGACGCCAACTTATTTATGGCAAACGACGCACCCTGCGGAGGCCTCGTCGATTCCATAGACGTCATCTATCGTTGGCGTTTGGTTGCCCGCCAGAGGGTTAGCGCGGCGACGGGCAAGCAGCCGTGCGCGACGCTGTTCGAATTCGCGCTCGATCTCGGCTACCCGAGCCGGCGCGCTGAGTTCATCAAGCCCCTCACCCTGGCTCCATGTGAAGGGCGAGCCGTGATCGCGGGCGGTCTTCTCATATCCCTTGGCTTCGTCGAACGCGTCGGGGTGCTCGCGCATCAATCGCACCCACTCGATTTTTTGCTGGAAGAAACAGAAGGTGCAGCCTGATCGAGTCCGCCAACGATAGTATTCGGGTTCGCCCAAGCCCGCACTCTCGAGCGTCTCGATCACGCCAGCCCGATTGATGCCGTCCTCCCGCAAGGGGAAGTGGACCTGCATGTTGCCATGCGTGGCCTGATAGCCCTCCCGGCTAGGTTCGTCGGCTCGGATGGCCACGTACGAGTGTACTGTCACCCCGGCGTCGAGGTCGTGTCGCAGCCAGTGCTCTAGCGGGCGGAGCTTCAACTGCCGTGTGCACCATCGGGTCTTAGGGGAGGGCAGAAAGTGATTGTATTCCTTAAGCCAGAAGTCGAAATCCCTGTCGGGATTGAGCCTGGTGATCGGTTTGCCCAGGAACCCCTCGAGCTTGTCGAGAAACGAATAGACCTCGGCGAGCTCCTTGCCAGTGTCGGTGAAGAAGTACTCGAGATCGAGCTCAGGTCGCGTCTGCCGCATATGGACGGCAAGAGCAGCGCTATCGCGCCCACCGGAAATTCCAAGGATATGACGCTCACGCACCGCCGTGGTCATGCTGGCTCCAATCCCTTGCCTTCGGAAAGGCGTTCTACGATGCGTGCGAGAGCGGCAAGCTCCACGGCCGGCCTCATGCCCCTTTGGCGAAGCTGCGCCATCAGGTCGGCTGCCGCCATGTCTGCAGCCGCAAGCTCCTGCTCTGACACTTGGAAAGCATGAAAGAGAGGTTTTTCCTTCGGGTCCAAGCCGACCATAACCGAAATGGCCTGGGAGGTTGGGGAGCGGTCACGAACTGCGGCGAATGTCTCTGCCTCGCGAAAGCGCAGGCAGAGTTTGGCCATTTCGAACATGGCTTGTTCTTGCTCGCGGTCGGACCAATTCCGCGGCGGCTTATGAACGAGCAGACTTGCCAATCCTTCGATGTCGCCGCCATCTCCCTCGAAAGCACCGGCACGCATTATGAAGGCATCGACACGCAACTCGGCCGACACTCCCGAGGCCGTAGAAGACCGCGGCCCGATTCCCTCAAATGTCTTCGGATCCACACCAAGATGCACGGACAGGCTCGTGCGGAGCGTTTCCAGCATTTTTGGATAGGCCTGCTCGGCCTTGTTCAGTGCCGCCACCACGCTGACCCCGGGATCGGGCTCTCCGTCAAGGGCGGACGCGAGGTCAGAGAAAAGCAGCGCTTCGGGGTCGCTGGCCTTCAACACAATGTCCCTAACCCTACGAACATTTTCGGCCAGCGTCTGGGTGCGCTGCGCCCACAGCGGTAGAGCATGAAAGCGCTGATAGAGCGCCGATGCGACCGGAAGGGCCTTCGCTTCGACGGGGCTTGCCTCGGTCGAAAGAAGTGCGGCGAGCTGCTGGACGAACGCGTCATCCCGCTTGGATCGCGAAATTCGGCGGAACTCGATGGCCGCAGCGTCCTGCAGAATACGGTCGGCGACGATATCGTCGATGGCGGGCTGGAAAGCCCCGTCGACATAGACCGCGACAGCATTTCTATGCGCCAGCAGATAAGACAATACCAGCACGGGCATGACGCCGCGCTTTATGCCATATGGCCGCGCTGCCCAGGTGTCGAAGAGTTCGGCTAGGTTGACCCGCTTCTCACCCAACACCGTCCAGGCAGGCTTCAATGTCTTGCCCGCCCCGTCATCGGCTGGATCGGCGAAGCGCCACACGCCCTTATCGTCCTGCCGATGGAGCCCCAACGGGCGAACAATCGTCAGATAGAGCCCGCGCTCGACCGGGAAGTTCTCGATCCCGAGGTCTGCCACATCCGACTTCGAAACCATGGCATGCATCAAGGTCCGCAGGCCTGCCATGGCGGCAGTCGAGGGTTTATCCCGATAGAGCAACTCCGATTGTATGTCGGGTGCGCTACTGAAAGCAGCGGTCGCAAGCGCCGACGCCAGGACGGTCAGTTCCCTGCCATCAAGTTTCTTGCCGGCTGCATCCTTTGCGCTGTCACCGAATGCCCACCAGCGGGCCGAAGAGAAGGCCTTCAGCAAGTCGCTGCGCACGATTTCGGCGATCAACGATTTGCGCGCCGACAATTCCCGGCGGGCGATCCGATCACCCTCGAGCTGCGGATGCGTCTGTTCGATGCGATCCAGGGCATAGAGGTCGCTCGCATGATCCCTTAGCAGATAGACCCGCTCGCTCGCGGCCACGCCGGCCAAGACGCCCAGGTTTTCCAATTCGACGCTGAGCTGCTTGGCTGCGACCTTGACCGGCGCTTCAAAGCTTCGCGCATCGGGCAGCAGCATAATGAGAAGACCGGCCGACCGCCGCTTCGTCTTGGCCAAGGCCGCAGCGGTCCTCTTGGCCCACGCAGCGGGACTTTGCGGGCTCTCGTCGGCAAACTGAATGACGACATCGAATGTGCGCAATGCGCCTGTCGCGAAGTAATGACTCTTGGCTGCGATCGGTCCCACTCCAAGCCGTGACGGCAAATCAGCCAAGACATCGGCGTCGAGCTTCAGCGCGACCTTGGAGATGGCCTCGTCCAGGTCGAAATCGCTGCCGGCGAAGAGGGCATAGCCCCCAAGCCGCGGCTGCCGAATGAGGATCGCCCTGTTGACCAGTTCGTCGATGGCCGCCCCTACGTCGGCCTTTCTCGCTTCTGGCGCACAAAGAGAGAGGATGTCGTCGGCAACAGCCAGTCCAGAGCCGTTCCTGAACAGCTCGATGACCGCGGCAGCCTTGGCAAGCTTGGCAACCAGCGGGCCGTACAGTGCAGCTTTCTCCACGGCCTCCATAGCCAGCGTCATCCGATTGCTTTCAGGACCCACAGAAAGGGCGCTGCCGAAATTGGCGACCAGGTAGTCCCAAAGTTGATCCGGACCATACCAGGCGTTTCCGTCGACATAGGTCCGCGCCAAGTGGGCCTGAAATCCGTTCGGTTCCGACGATGACAGAAAACCGAAAACGCTCCGCTCATTTTGTGCGAAACGCTGCCGAGATACCGGTCCAAGCAACAGGGCCGAAACCGGGTGCAATGGCCATGTTTGGGTTAGGATTTCCGTCAACGCCGCGACATCGACCGGCCGACGGTGCGAAATCGCTGTCGCCGTGAGGCCAGCGATCGCTTTGGCGCTTGCCGGAGCTTGGTCGCTGCCAATGGCGCGAGCGATAAGCGCAGCGACCTCGTCGGCCTGCGCAACGAAGGGTACGTTCTGGTATCGACCCTGAACTTTTGCCCATTCGTTCCGACCAGTCCGGCTCAGCCGGTTGGCATACTGCTCAAACGACTGATGCAGGATGCCGACAACCACCAGCCTTCCGTCAGAGCGTGCTGCCCGCTCGGCGAGATCCTGCAAAATATGCACGTCGCCTGCGGAACTCGTCGCATGCTCGAGGAACTTGCCGAGCTCGTCGATGACGATCAGCAAGCCGCCCTTTTGACGAGCACGCGCTTCCAGTTGGTCGATAAGTGCTCGTTCGTCGTGCGCTGCTTCCCGCGTCGCTTCAGGCCATTCAAATTGCTCTGCGGCCGCGTCCGCCAAGGCGCCCGCCAGGCTCGTGCGCCGGCCGGTCAGTGCCAGTACATCCCACGAGCGGCCTCGCCCAGGAAACGCAGAGGAAAATTGCTCCGCCAAATCTTCCCCAACGATCCCTTCGGCGAGAGCGCGCTGCTTCTTGTTGCCGGCGACCAGATTGGCAACCAGCAGCGCCGCACAGGATTTGCCGCCGCCGTAGGGGCCGGTCCAGGTGAACGCAAACTGCGACCCTTCCGCGATCCCCGCTAGCATGGCCACCAGCGACTTGCGCACGCTCGCCTGCAACACGTATCCCGTGAGCGGCGGCGTGCCGTTGAGATCGGTGTCGACCCGAGCGGACAGCGCGAACCGGCGTTCGACCTTGACGATGTCGGCGAGCTTGGTCATGCCGCTCTCCGCCCGCGGTAACCGGCTTTGACGAGGTCCATCTCGTCGATTTCCTCGAGACGGCCAGCCAGAGCGACCTGACGGAGGCCCGCCGTATCGGTCCACACCATTTTCCCGCCGGTGGCGTCCCCGATGCTCATCAGGCGTGCGACCAGGCTATCCTCGTCTAGCTTGAAGACACGCCCGGGGGAGCCGGGGTCATACTGCACCTGCTCCACCGAGAGGGTGGGGGACAGCGAGTGATGACGCTCCCAGAACTGCTTCAGCACGAGCGCAAATATGCTGTCTTCCAGGGAGGGCTTCTGCCCGCGGACGAATTCGAGTTGCCCGGTCGAACGCTGCTCGCGCAGGAGGCCGAGTTCGACGAGCAGCGGTTCTACCGCGTCTTCCCCTGCATCGGAGTGACGCGGCGCATAGCTGCGAACGAACACTTCCACGTCGCGCTTGAGGGTCTCGGCGGTTGCTCTTGCGGTTGCGCGCGCTTCAACGATCGCCGCCATGGCCCTCACGAGGTCGTCCCTGGTGAAGGCAATCTGATTGAGCAGGTTGAAGGCGTAGTAGAACGTCGTTGCGGCGTGCGGCTCACTCACAAGGTGGGCATGCATCAACCACAGCGTCGATGGATGTTCGAGATATGGATCGAGCCCAATGCCGTCCGAGAAGATCAGGCGCCCTAGGGGCGTGGCGTGAAGGTGAGTGGGGCCGTCCGCCAGGATCTTCGTCGCCAAGGCCCAATGACGCATCGAGAGCGCCATATTCTTGCCGACGCCGAAGGTGGCGATTGCGTTTTGTTCCTGAAATGTTCTACGATCGATCCCATCCGGGCCGGACGCATGATCGAACGCTTTCTTGAGCCACAAGAGCCGAAGAGAGAAGGTCTCGTGGCCCGAAACGCGAATCGCGGTGGCCGGATCATAGAGGTCGTTCAACATTGGAGCGGATGCTACTGGAGACATCCGCCAGCAGCAATCCCTAGCGGCCGACTATTTCCGATAGCACGACCGCCGCGTCCGTGGCGTCCGGTTCGGTATTGTAGCGGGAGAAGTACAAACGGACAGTTTCCGCAGCTTCATGGTGAGTAAATCCCATTTCAAGGAGGACGTGCGATGCAGTGATCTGCCCACTCGTGCAGGCTGATCCTTCGGAAATCGAGATACGATCGCCGGCCCTGGCTATTATCGACATGGCATCATTGCCCGGAAATCTCAGACTCAAGCTTCCGGATACGCGTTGCGGCACAGAAACATTTTCGATGAATTGCACTTGCCTGCTACGCAATTCTTCCAGGAACAGGGCCGATAAGCCCGCTGAATGGGCGGCGTCCGCTTTGAGCCGCTCCCTGGAGATCTTGGCGGCGGCGCCAAACCCGACCACGAGCGGCGTCGGTACGGTCCCAGGACGGATGCCAGCCTCCTGACCGCCGCCGAAAAACACCGGCAAGGGGCGGAGAGGAGCGGCAGATGATATGAACAGCGCACCGATGCCCATTGGACCGTACATTTTGTGCGACGACAGGCTCGCTAAATCGACCTCCGCAAGGTCCAGAGGCAGCTTGCCGGCCCCCTGTGCAGCATCGACATGCACGAGCGCCCCGGCCGCACGAGCCATGCGAACGACTTGGTCGAGGGGTTGGATGGATCCCACCTCGTTGTTGACCGCCATCACCGACACCAAGAGGGTCTCGGTGCTGACCAACCGTTCAAGAGCTGAAATATCGACGATGCCGTTCACATCAACCGGCGCTTCGATGATGCGGAAGCCGGCGCTACGCAGCGACCGCGCGGACGACAGCACGCTCTTGTGCTCGATGGCTGATACAACGATGTCACGCCGGCCGACGCCGCTTTCGAGGGCGGCGAGCGCAATGCCCCTTATCGCGATGTTGTTCGCTTCGGTCGCCCCCGAGGTGAAGACGAGTTCCTGTGGATCAGAGCCGATGAGCGACGCGAGTTCCGCGCGCGCAGTCTCAACGGCTTGGGACGCCAACATGCCACTCAGGTGAGGTGAGTGCGGATTGCCGACCTGAGCATGCCACCAAGGTGCCATCGCTTCCATCGCCTCTGGCGCCAGCGGTGTTGTCGAGTGGCCATCAAGGTAGATCGGCATTAGCGCATGTGACTCTGTCTTCGGATCAAGCTCTACCTAATCCGGAACGGGGAAAATTCGAAGTCTGCCCCATGGTCGAGGCACGGGCGGTTTACTGATAGCATAGGAGGCGAACAGGAGATGCGCATTCCATGCTCGACGACAACGACGTCAGCGTCAAAGATATCTACAAAGAGCAATACGCCCACTTCCGGGCGATGAACGACATCCTCTACAAAATTCCCCCACTGTTCTCGGTGGCGATCGGCGGCTTGTGGTACTTCGCGGCATCCCAACTCAAAACCGATCGTGTCATCGCGGTCGGCATTTTCTTTTTTGCGGCCGTCGTAAGTGTCGCCAGCGTTTTCATTATGGGCCGCTTCAGTAAGGCCTTCAGTCTCTACATCACCAACCTGAACGAGCTCGACGGCGAATATGCGGTCTCGCTTAAGGACAAAGACAAGGACAAGGACAAGAAATGGCCGCCCTCAACGGTAAAGATCATTCAGTTCCTATTGTGGGTCGCGGCGGTGATGTCCTGCGCTGGGGTCATCTACGCCATTATCCTCATGTTCTGTCCTCCCGCGCTTCCGGTGTTGCCAGCTCAGCCGTCCTGAGCAGCGATCGCCGAAACGACGTCTTCTATATCCTCGTCGGACAGGAATGGTGCCTGTGCGAAGACGGTCGAGGCCTCGCCGCTCAGCCGCGCGGCCAGGTGCCCGAGGCCGAGCAGGTTTTCGGCGCCCTTCGTCCCGAGGGCGATCTCTGAGGTTCCGACGCTCGCGACCTTGAGGATCAGCCGATTACCGAGATTGTCACGCAGCTGAACAGGCATGACCCCGGCATCCGGCCGTTGTGCTGCAAAGACGAGATGGATGCCGGCGGCTCGCGCCTTCACGCCGAGCCTGGAAACAATCGAGGTGACGGCACCCTTGTAATCCTCCGTCAGCATCCATTCGGCGAACTCGTCATGGATGAGAAACTTCATCGGCAGCCGTGCTTCTGGCGCGGCCTTGATGTTAAACGATCGGATATCGCGAGCCCCGCTCTGCCTGAACAGCTCGTATCGCCGGTCCATCTCGATGACGAGACCTTCCATCATTTCGATCGCAGCCGCTTGGTCAATGATGATCCCACCCTTCACATGCGGCAATCGCTCGATTGCGGAGTAGTCGACGCCCATTTTTGGATCGATCAGATGAATGTGGACTAGGGCGCTAGGATTGGTCGCGGCGATGTCGAGGATCAGCGCCTGGATCAGCACCGATTTACCGCTGCCAGTCGCACCGGCGATGAGCGTATGCGGGTCGTGTTGTGACACGCCAGCGAATGGCCCACCCAAGTTGAGATAGAGAATTTCGCCGTCGAGCTCGCGCAGACCAAGAAGGAAGCTCGTGTTGAGACCGGCGGCATTGCGATTCAGGGCGCGGCGCTGCCAGAGATCCCACATCGAAACAATCTGCCGCTTTGCTCTAGCCACGCCGACCACGATTTCGCCGGGCAGCGGCGAGATCGAGATCACTCGCAGGCCATGCGTGGTCAGAAGGGCGGATTGTTTAGCATCGATGTCTTCGACACGCAGGCGGTCACTGCCAACAAATCGCACCAAGGCAGCGTTTGGCGTCAATCGCATCCCCGCGATCTTGGCCTGTAGATTGTAACCCATAAGCGCCGTACGCAGCCGGCCGGCTGTGGCCTCGAGCCATTGTTCGTCCTCGCCAGCCGCCTCTTGCACCTGCCCTGCTCTCCGGGACACCAAGCCGGCAAAGCTCTCGTTGTCCCCTGAGATCGGTTCGGCTGCTTGCTGCTCCTCCCGATCAGGCGCGGTGGAGCGGGCAGTGGTATGAGGCAGAGCCTCGCCGGCATCAGCAACAGGCGCTGTTCTCGCGCTCACGTTGGGCTCGGGCGGAAGGGGCGTGGGTGTCGTTGGATGAGGGCTTGGCGGAGGCGCGTCCGGCTCTGGGCCGGTACCATTGGCTGGGCCGCTCTTGGTAGTCCACCGAACGCGCGGTGCCGGCGCGCGAAACTCAGACGTTTCCCACGGCCTGCGATCTCCCAGGGCGCTTCTGATCGGCATCAACGGTTCAGAGGCCTCATAGGCCTTGATCAGTTGCCGCAGACCTTCGCGCGTATAGATCTCCTGCAGTCCCCGGACTTCGGTCACTTCGTCCTGATCGCCGGACGAACCACCCGCGTCTGCGGGTCCCGAAACGAAAATATGGGAGTAGCCCTTTAGATCGATCTCCACCGTGCCATTGCGGATGCCATTCCTCACCTCCTCGAGCGAAAAGCTCGCGGTCAGAGCCGACGGTTCATCGAGCAGGATGTCGGCAAGACGCGACAGCCACAGGTCACGGTCAAGCCGCCCCGGATCGCCGAAGAGCGCGTCCTCGATCCGGCGCATTGTCTGTCGCAACTGCTGGCTGGAATGACGTTTGGCTTCCGCCAGACCACTGGCCTCGACATACTTCGCTTCGGTTACGACAGCGCGAAGTCGTGGGCTCCCATCGGGCCCCGGGTCGACGCTCAGCGCAAGGATGTCGGCAATCCCTTCCTCTCGCTGGCCCAGCCACTGCGCGTAGTCGTCAAGAAGGAACCACGATGCCGGACGCTTCGAAAACTCCTCAGCAACAAGAGCACGACTGAGCACTAGGCCTATCAACTCCCCCGCTGATACGCCGCGCTTGGCCGCACGCAATATAACATCGCCAGAGATGGCCGTCGCATCGGCGATCATCCTCTCGGCAAGTGCAGATAAACGGTCGTCGCTCAGCCCGAGGCTGAGTTGATCGAGGCGTCGACGGACAAGCACCGGCAGGACGCGGAGGTCCGAGGTCGAGGACACCACCATGTTGCGGCCGTGCGTCCGTTCGCGCCGATATCGGATGACCTTGATGCCCTGCGCCATGAGCTGCCGCTTATCGAGGAGGTCGTCATAAGTGGCGACCCACTCGGCCAGGCCGTGAACATCCTTGAACATGGCCTCCAGGCCATGGTCCTGCAGCGAAATCTGACGCGCGGGCAGGTAATGCTCGTTGTCGCGATGCGACTGTTTGCGGATCACGGCCGCCAGAGCGTCGAGATAGCACCAGCCGACCCGAGGTTGGCGTGGCGAAACCAGATAGCTTGTTGCAGTGAGCTGCTCTTCTCCAACAACCCGGCGATAGGACCAGCGAGGCGGCACGTGGTCGGCGATCGATGGGTCCGTGTCGTCGTTGCGTGGTACGGAAAACCAGGCTTCCCTCGCCTGGCGCGATACGACATCGTGCAGGAACGCCACGTCGACGCTGCGCTCGTCAGGAGCCCGCCGCCCCGTGCTGCCTTCAAGCATCACCCCAATTCTGAGCTTCGACATGAAGTTGAGTGAGGTTTCACTGACGACGATGGCGTCGGGGTCGTTGCCGGACTGATCCAGCAGATCGGTATAGACCTTGTTGAGCTTAGAGCGGTCTCGATGGCGGACGAGGACGTTGCAGTGGACCTCGTCTTCGTGAACTGACCCCAACGCGTTGACCGTGGCCAATGGCAGGCCAGCAGCATCGCAGTTGTAGAGCATGATGCTGAGATTGGCGCGCTCATGCGGCTGCAAGTCGAGATATCGGCCGATCAGCCCGCGAATCTCACGTGCGGCCTCGGCCGGATCCACATCGGTGGACGCTTCCGAGGGATCGCGAACCGGCCGTTCCATAAAGCTGTAGTCGTTGAGAGTGCTCGTCTCCGTCAGGAGAACCGCTTCGCCCCCGGTGAAGCCCGGGACTGCCTCCGGATAATAAGGGTGAGCGAGTTCGGACCGGAGATCGGCAAAAAAGAGCCGCTGGTCGCCGAAATTGACTTCCTCCGCCTTGAGCAGATGATCAATCAGGCCGCAAAGAGATCGCATCTTGACTGCCGTTGCGGCCATCCGCATCGGGTGCCACGGCGCTACGACCGCAGCCGGCGTCGAACCGGCAATCTGAACCGTGCCGATCCTCAGGATCGGTTCCCACAGGTCCCGCCGGTTTAAGTCACCTGGCGCCGAGATACGAAGTTGATCCAGCAGCCTTGCGTACAGATCGGCCTGTTCGAGCTGCGCTGTTCCCCCCATGCCGTTCGTCCGCCAATCGTCGATCGCGGCCGAGTAGCCCGCGACGAAGGCAGTCCATGCCTCTCCAAGGTCCGCGCCGGCAGGCGGCGTCATTCGACTGCCCGCGACGGCTGCCTTGATGGCCCTGGGCAGGGCCTTGCTCAAGTCTTCGACATTGGTCGACCGTGGAACCAACGAACCGGCGTCCTGGCGGAAGGAGGGCTGCAGGGTACCCACGTCGGCGAGCGACACCGACTGCATCGCTCCCTTCTTGCTGACCAGCATGCGCGACACTTCGGCAATGCCGAATGGGTTCTTCTCGAGCCTGGCCAGGTCATCGGGCAAGGCCAAGCCGATCGCGTTTGGCTCGGCCCGCCAGATCAACTGAACCGTGTTTTTCTCCGCACCGGGGCCGCTTCCCACCGTCAGAGTGAGATCGAACTTGATCTGAATGTTTGCGCGCGACGTCGAGACGTTCTCGCGGAATTTCCGACTCTTGCTTGCGGCTTCGAGGAGCGTTTCGAACTCGAAAATGTGCGGAGTGTCCCAGCTGACCGCTGGTGGGAGAACCTGACGAAGGGCCTTGTGCTTGAGGCTGAAGGCGCGGGCCACGTCGACATTCATGTCCAACCACTGCGTCTTTGTCCGGCGTGAAGACCGGATCTCGATCCGCCGAGGCATCTTGAGCGTGCCGAGCTGGGCAAAAAGCCGCTCGATGCTGCGGACCAAGCCATCGAGGAAATCCGTGCACTCAATAGGGCGTCCGTAGACGAACTTCTCCCATTTGGCCCGCAACTGCCTGTTGGCCGCGAGATCCTCCCGATGAGCTTCGAAGAACTCGCGGTCGTCCTCCCGCGACTCCTTGAGGGATCGGCTCTTGAGATCGCCGAGATACGCCTTGTCCGGGTCGCTGAGGCGATCGGGACGCTCGTAGTCGAAAAACTGAGCGGTCTCTTCTGGAAGCTTCAACTTCTTGAGCTTGAGGCCCGAGAAGATGAGAAGAATATTGTCCTGTTCCCACTCGAGCTCAGCGAGCTTTTCGGTCGCCTCACGCCACCCGGCTGGCGCGTCGACGAACGCCTCGATCGTCGGGTGCAACTCGGCGGCGATCTCGTCCCGAACGGTCTCGAACTGATCCTGCAGCTCATCGGCCTCGATCGGCTGGCGATTGGGCCGCTGCTTGGAAAGCAATGGTCTACGGTCAGTGATGAGTTTGTCGTAGAGGCGTCGCCAGCGGCTTTGCTGCTGCAGGTCCTTGGGCCGTTGCGATCGGAAGTATCCTGTGTCGCGCGGCAATTGCAGCGCCGGGAGCGCCCAGCCAAGTGCATCCGCGACAGGGAGCGACATGCTGTCGATCGCTTCTCGCGTCATGGCAACATAATTGCTGAGTTGCGCGAGCGGCCAGTCATCGACACTGGACAGAGCCTTGAGGGCGATCTGCCATGCTTCGATGTGCTCTTGCGGTAGTCCGAGACCGTCGGAGGCAGGCAGGACCCAATAGAAGGGGCCTTCTTTCAGTTCCTTGGCGCCGATCAGCGCCACATCGTGCAGCGAAGCGCCCTGATCATCGTCGGTGTTCGCGATGAGGAGCGCGGGACGGTCGCACTCTGCATGTCGCCACGCCACGGTCCTCTCATCGGTGATCACCGATTCCGGCAGACCCTGGCCATCGACGAGTGCTCGGGGCACAGCAATCTTGACCTGCGACTGGATCGAAGAATCGGACACCAGCTGCCTGACGATCGCGGCAACCTGCGGCCCCGTAAGGCGATCAAGCATGAAGCGTGCGGTGCCGCTGTCGGCCCCGAGGCCCTGCAGGCGCTCCTGGAGCGCCGCAGCGCCTGCCGTGCCGATCAGATCGAGAGCGTTCATGCTCGCACCTCGCGGCGAAACGGATTTTCCACGTAGGCTGCCGAGTCTGACAGGCGGTTGAGCAGGCCGAGGCTAATCAGCCGTTCTTCAAGCCGCCGCGCATTGTCGGAGAAGTCCTCCTGATCGGCTTTTCCGGCGCCGATGATGCTCGCGGCCTGTTGATCTCCGATCACAAAGCCATAGCGGTCGTGTAGCGCGGCGAGGAAGTCTTTGAACTCCATACGCTCGCTCACGCAGCAAACAACCAGCGTCTTGAGCAGCCGGTCGGTCGGCGCGTAACGCACGCGGCGGCTTGAGCGACGCGAGCTCAGCCCGATCTGCCGCGCCCAGGTCGAATGAACTTTGCCCACATGCTGCGCGTGCCTGGTTTTCGCCCTGCCGACGAGCTCGTCGATCAGATCTCGAGGATTGCTCATCCCGGTCGGTAGGTCGTCGGGATCCGGCCAGTCGAATTGGCGTCCCAATACCTCCGCGGCGCTGAGAACAGCGTCGTCCGACGCCATGGCGAGCTGCCACTCATGAGAAGTTTCAGCACTGCGGACGTAATGCTCAATGGCAAGACCCGGCAGCGCATTGTTCGCCTGGAAGGAGTCCGCCGCAAGGTCACGGATCACGGTCTTTCGTGGCGATACGATCTCGCAAATCATCGTAATGGGCACCGAGTCGAGCAGTTCACGCGCCCGGTCAAGCTGGTATCGAACAAGATTGAGCCCGGTGATGGTTACGATGTGCGGCAGAGCGTCGAACACCGAAATCGGGCTGTCCAGAATAGCGATCCAATCCTCGGCAAGTTGATCGAAGATCGGGTGGGTCGAGCAGGGCAAATAGGAGCCCGGCCGATCACGCTCGGCAAGCTGTGGCTCGTCTTGCAGGGCGGCGACCAGCCGGTCGTAGACGGTTGGCTGATCGAAGAGCTTTCCGACCAGTCGGTCCCTGAGCTCGACCGCTCGCTTGGACCGGCACAGCATCAGGTAGAGAACTTCGCCGGTTCGAGCAAAAAAGCGCCTGTCGGTTGAGACACCAGACGCCGTCACCGCGGCATCCTCGTAAAGCGCGCTGGGACCGAAGGGGAAGACGAACTTTGAACTCCAGCGTTTGTTGCTGGCGCCTTCGATGGCGGACGACTGCAAGAACCCGACGACGGAGGCAAAATCGTCGAAGCTGTCGAAGCGTCCGCGCAGGTAACTGAAATCCCGGCTCTCCAGGCCGCCGGCGTTCTGTTCCATCAACTCCAGCCATTTAGTCCAGGCTGCATCGTCGGAAAGCCCTTCGGCGCCGATGGTCAAAAGGTAGGGATTGTTGAAGATGAGATTGCGCAGTCGCAATTGCGTCTGCGGACGATAGGACAGTGCGTTGAACTCCTCTTCCGCCAAGGCGCGGCCGGCAACCTGCTCCGATCGGAGCACGCCAAGGAATTCAAGCAGGATCAGCCAGGGCGTCTGTTCGTCATGCAGGCGATGCCCCCAGATCGCTTCGTCGACCCAGAACGCGGGTCCAGTGCGGTCCTCATGGGAAATAGGGCGTTTGAGAATCTCCATCATCAGAGCCTCACCGTGACGCTACGCGATGATGCACGGCCATCAGAATTGAGGTCGATAAACTTGAGGACGATCCCGTCACCGCGGTCGTCTCCATCAAGGAATCGCCGCCGTTCGACGGCGCTCAGCAGTCGTGCCTTGAATGCGAGAAGGTCCTCATGGCACTCGAGCGAAAAACTCGTCGGCAGTGCGCCCTCGGCCACACGTCCCAAGAACTCAAAGCGGGTCGTCGACAGTTGCAGCGTGACTTCAGGCGGATCGTCACGTGCGAGCCGAACTACCAGTTTCATGCCTCCATCCCCGTCACCGAGCAGCGCCACCTCCTCGCCGGCCCGGCGGGCCACCGGTACGAATTCCTCGAGCAGAGGGCTGGTTCTCGACTGCGATTGGCTTCCCGAACTTGCAAGAACAAGTTCGTCCTGGTTCTGGATCAGCATGCCGGTGAACACCCGGTTCAGCCCGCGGATGAGCATGGGCAACACCTGCCGCGGCAACGCTCGTTTTTCGGCCAACGCGCGACTGGTCTCGAGATAGAGCCCGGCGTACCGGAAGACGGTCAGGTCCCAGAGGTCCAATGTGTCTGCTAGCTCATCTGAGATGGTAAAGAAGAGCCGCTGACGCTGCCCGCGAAGGAGCCCGAGAAAACGGGCGACAGCGTTGGGATCGTCGCCCTCGAGGTAGGACTGTTGCCCCCGCTTATAGGCTGGCGTCTCGCCGTAGACCTGATCGGTTTGCACCAGGGCCCGGTAGGTTTCCACCAGTGCCGGATCGTCGGCGCCATAAACCAGCATATTGTCGACTTTGTTGCTCGTTTCCGAGCCGATGCCGAAGAGGTTGAGCTTGCGAAAGGGTTCGGTTCTTTCTGCACGGCTTGGTTTCAAATTGCCGCCGAACACATTGCGGTAGGGACTGGCTCGCTCCGCGGTTCCCGCAGCTGCCAATTCCGCGACATCAGTGCACGCCATCAGTCCGTCGCGTGCATCGGGATGGCCAAGAATGATGTTGGTGACGAGGGATAGAACCTGCCGGATGGTAAAGTGACCACCATTCTGTTCGCTGGCTTCGACCAGATTGCCCAGCCGCCGCCGGAAGAGACCATTGTCGGTGGTCCCGACCAGCCGTTCGCGGTTCTCACGGATTGGACAGGTTGCTCCATTCAGCGCCGGGCAATCCGCGCAGCCGTCCCAACCGGGGTGCAGCGTTACCGCATCAATGACCTGATCGATCATCACTGCGGCGGCCGACCTGCTGAGATCCCTCAAATCGAGCTTGATTGCCGAGTTCCCGCTGCGGCCAACGACGAGAAGATTCTCAACCACCTCGACAAGAGCGCTGGTCGTCTTGTCGGTGCCGGCGTTCTTCATCTTTTCGAGAAGCTGACCGTGATTGGCCGCCATCAAGTAGACCCTGGGGGAATTGGGGTCTGCGACATCCCACGCCATCTGCTCGATCAGCGGTTTACTCTCGTCGGAGCGAAGCTCGCTCAGGTCCTTGACAACGATGAGTTGGCGAGACCCCAAGCTGAGGCGCTGGATCTTCTCTCCGCCATTCCAATCTTCAATCGTGCCTCCAAGCTCTAGCCACACGCGTCGGCAGTGATAGGTCTTTCCGTCGCCGGCAGTGCCAGTGAGGATGATGGACTGGCACTCGTCTGACCTGAAATTATCGACCAACCATGCCAGATGCTGAGCCGGCAACTCGATGGGCTGCATCTTCAAGCGAGCCAACGCCCGCTGAATGGTCTCGTCGTACATATTATCGTTGGTCGGAATGGGTCCGTAGTTCCGAAGAAACCGGATCCAGTTGTTGGTCGGCATGCGCTATTTCCCCCACGACTGCCGCCTTGCGCTGACGACCGTCCTGGAATTCCAGCGCAGCCCCATGAAAATCAGTCAGTTGCAGACTACTGTAGAACTCGTGAAACGCAACAATACAACCCGAATGCTGCCGCGCATCGCCTCATGCAGGCCCGGCTAGAAAGCGTGTGACGATGATTCCTGAATCGGCCGGAGCCACTCCCTATGGCATTTTCCTACTGGCAGATGACTATCTGTCTGCCGCAAAGCTCGCCTTTCGGGACCCGAAAATAGGCACAGGGCCCGTGCGATTGATGACCTACCATGCGGCTGAGCTCTTTCTCAAAACCTACATGCGTTCCGCTGGGGAAACCATCGAAGCCCTGCGCTCCTTGGGCCATGACCTCGAGAAGATGGTCGTTCGCGCCAAATCGCTGGGATTGAAACTGCCAGCTCAGATTTTCGCCCAGTCCCGCAAACTATCGGCAAACAACGACTACGTGCGAGCACGCTACGTGGTGACCCGGGAGCGCACCGACATCTCCGACGAGAGCGTTCTTCGATACTGCCAGACGATCAGGTCGAGTGTCATCGAGGCGCTCAACATGGATGAGCTAGGTGTGCCTCAGGGCGACCCTTGGCTTGGCACCCTCCCTACTGACTACCCGAAACAAGCGTCGACCGAGCCGCCATGAAAAAACCCGATGTCGGCGACAACGCCGGATCGAAGTTCCCCAGAACCGAGCATCTGGTTGAAACGTTGTCGAACAAAGTGATTGTCGATTGCGGCGCGTTGATCAGCCATGAGCGATAGCAAGACAAGTTCGAACGGAAAGGATCGTCCCGGCGCGACGGCGGCATTTCCCTATGACCGCATGACGGTCGAGCGTTTTCGAAAGACCTTTCCGCGGGCTCGCTGGAACGATGATCTGAAGGCGTGGTTTGTCCCGGGCAAAACCGCGGCACGGCGTTTCGATCGATGGCTCGAACGGGAGCGTTTTCAAACGGAAACGCACGCCGACGCGAAAGGCCGCGACGCCTTTGTCTTTGATCCCATCGTCTCGAAGTATCTTCGGCGCCTTGAAAGTCATTTGGAATTGGTGACGCCCTATTCCCGAACCGTAGTAGATGAGGTGCGCGAGGTGCCGTTTGCCTCCTGGGATGCCGATCGCCATGTGTGGACGGTCCCCTACCGGTCATATGAGGCCCTGCGCCGGCACTGGAGTCGCATCGAAGAGGCTGCCAAGCGAAACGAGCCGGACGAGCGCAAAAAGCGCCGAGAAGCCAATCGCGGGTCGGAAAAAGAACGGGCTGCACGTGCGCGCGCCACCGAACGCCGCCGCCGCCGCTATCCGCTCGATCCGGAGAACCTGCCGCCCTTTGGTCGGCCGGTAATGACGTCTACATATGGCATAGTCGTTTTCGTCGGGTGCGATGGCGAGCCGGTCGATCCAGATATCATTGGCACCTCTTACGGCGATGTCCCAATCTCATCCGACAGCGTTTGGGGGCAATGGCGCCCGGCTACACTCGCCGAACTCGTGAAAACTTGGCCCTCGCGTCCCGGATCCAAGATTGATCACGGAATCTGGAGGCAGCCCACGATCGACGAGTTGCGCGTGGCAAGAAAGACAGCCGCCAGCAGGGAGCGACAACGCTCTAGCACCGGCGCCTAAGCGCCGCTGTTGGGTCTGCTCTATCTGGCACGCCAGTGCCAGAATGTCGTCGACGCTTGGCATCCGCGCAGGCAGCACACAATCGTGCCACGTTGATAGTGGGGACGGAAGCAAACGCGGTCCGAAAAATGCTACATATTTCGGACATCGCGATTAGGACCCCGCCGACGGGATTCGAGTAACGTCCGGCATGGAGTGACCGCTCCGTGTCCCAACGGGCCTTCCAATGAACGTGGCCTAGCGCCTCGCCGTCTTCTCATGAGTGATTTTCGCCAGTCTTGTATGTCAGAAAAAACTAGGCTATTTTCTGACATATGAAGACCGCTGTTTCATCTGTCCCATCTAGAATCGTAAAGCGAGCCCGCAGCTCCGGGCGCGGTAGCGTATTCACGCCCAACGATTTCCTTGACCTCGGGGGACGGGACTCGATCGATCAGGCGCTCTCGCGCCTCGCCAAGGCTGGCAGGCTGCGACGCCTCGCACGCGGCCTCTACGATTTCCCTAAGGTGCATCCAAAGCTTGGCCCGCTTTCTCCGGCCCCCGATGACGTTGCCCAGGCACTGGCCAGAGAGACAGGCTCTCAGGTGCAGGTTGCCGGCTCGCGCGCGGCAAATGTCCTCGGTCTATCGACCCAGGTTCCGGCCCGCAGTTCATACCTGACGGATGGTCCATCCCGTCGGGTGGTGCTCGGAAAACGCATCGTCGATCTCCGCCACGCTTCGCCCAAGCATCTCATCGCACCGGGCAGTGCGGCGGGGACTGTTGTTCAGGCGCTGCGCCATCTGGGGCCGTCACGGGCGGCCGATATCGTTCATGTCGCGTCGCGCCAGCTGTCGCCGAGCGACAAGAAGAGGCTAGCCTCGACGGCCGTTCAGGCCCCGGCCTGGATGCGCTCTACGCTGCGCGCCATTGCGGACACCAGATCGGACGCGGTCAATGGATAGCTTCGCTCGCCAGGACGCGTCCGAAAGAGCGGCTGTCTTCGGCGAGTCCGGCGCCTTGCGTGGCGTCGCCAGCATTATCATCGAGAAGGACTTCTGGGTTTGCTGGACCTTGAAGCGTCTCTTTGAACTCCAGAAGGGCGGTGCGCCCACTCTGGTGTTCAAAGGCGGCACCTCTCTCTCCAAGGCCTATGGTGCAATCCGACGCTTTTCGGAAGACATTGACCTCTCCTTCGACCGTGCCGACCTCGGCTATGACGGCGATCGTGATCCAGAGCGGGAAGGGATCAGCAAGAAGCAGTCCGCCAAGCTCATCGATGCGCTCATGACCGATGTCGAAAAGCACATCGCCAACAAGATGCTTCCTGCCCTGCGAGAGGCGATCGCCGCCCAACTTGCCGAGCCGGTAAAGGGCAACTGGTCGCTCGAGATCGACGCCAACGATCCCCAAACCCTGAACTTTCAGTACCCGGCAGCACTGACCGGTCAGGACTATCGAGGCGTCACCTACATCACCCCGCGCGTCAAACTGGAGTTCGGTGCGCGCGGCGATCCTTGGCCTACCGAGCAGAAGACCATCCGACCCTATTCAGCGGACGATTTCCCAACCTTCTTCGAGAATCCGGATTGCACCGTTACGGTCCTGGCGGCGCGCAGAACGTTCTGGGAGAAGGTCACTGCGCTTCACTCAGAAGCGCACCGTCCCGAAGACTCTCCCACCCCTCAGTATTTTTCACGCCATTACTATGATGTGGCGATGCTTCTCGACACGGCCGAGGGGCGGGCGGCGGCGGTCGACTTCAAAATGTTGGCGCAGGTCGCCAGGCACAAGGCCGTGTACTTTCGATCGAGCTGGGCGAGCTATGACACCGCGCGACCGGGCACCCTTCGCCTGATGCCGGCCGAGTCTCGCCTAAAAGACCTGCGCGCCGACTACCAGGCCATGCAGGCGATGATGTTCGACGAGAGATCTTATTCGTTCGACGAGATCCTTGCGCGCATCGAAAAGCTGCAGGCGACGATCAATACAGACGTGCCGGCCGCCGACACGCTAAAATAGCGCCTGCTCTCGGAGCATGGCGTTCTACTTGGCGGTGTCGCTATCTAGCCGCGCGCGCGATGCTCATCTACGGTCACTATCTATCCGTGCGTCGAAAGCCAAAGTATGCCAGCTGCGCCAAGCGCTTCAACGATTTCCGTTCGTCAAACCCTCGACATCCTCGATGGTCCCTTTCGAAGCGTCGCGACGGGCATCGCCGAGGACCAGTATGCCTTCTGGCTTGGTTCGGGCATCTCATTCGGGCGGGTGGATGGCCTGAAGCACATCATCGTGCGCGTGATGGAGTTTCTGCGCCAGCAGATCGATCCGGCCGACCCCAACTGCCCCTATAACGTAGCCCTCAAGCGTGCCCTCGGCCTCGCCCCGCTGTCGGCCGACGAATGGGCAAGGGTCGATCTCACCCTTGGCTTCGCTGCTTGGCCGGACCAGGCCGCCATTGTCGCGCGGCTGACCAACAATTATGCTCGGCTGCTCGACGTCACCGTTGCCGGGAAGGCCGACGACTATCTGCTGTGGGACGGCGTGGGCGTCCCCGCCACCTTCGCGAACCCCGCCATCGAACCCGACGTCGAGCATTTGTGTATGGGCATTCTAGTTCTCGAGGGCAGTGCGTCCAGCATCGCCACGGCGAACTGGGACGGGCTGGTCGAGAAGGCTGTTGCCGAACTGACAGGAGGCGTTCCCAAGCTCGTGGTCTGCGTCCGCGCCGAGGATCTTCGTCAGCCGGAGCTAACCGGTCAGATCATCAAATTTCACGGCTGTGCGGTGTTGGCCGTCGCCGACGAGGGAACCTACAGGCCGTTTCTTGTCGGCCGCTACTCGCAAATCAACCGCTGGGCCGCCGCACCCGAAAACCAAGCCGTGATCAACCGTCTGCTCGATATTGCTGTTTCGAAGCCGACCATCATGATGGGCCTGTCGGCCCAGGACTCCAATATCCAGGCCTTCTTCGCAAAGGCGGAGTCGGTGATGCGCTGGCCTTGGCCTGGAAACAGGCCCAGCTTCGTCTTCTCGGGAGAACAGGTCGGCGCCGACCAGGAGGGACTACTCAAGAACGTCTATCCGCAGACCTATACGGCGGCGACCCGCGACCAGATCAACGAGCAGTCGCTCGTCAAAGCCTACGCCAACCCGCTTTTGCTCGCGCTCGTCCTCTCGGTCATCGCCGACAAGATCAAGGTCATGGTCGACACGGTCCAGGGTACCCTCGACCACGCGGCGCGCGCAGCTCTGCAACAGGGAGTGGTAGCACTGCGGGACCATCTGGCGACCCTCGACAATGGCGATCGACTACAGTTCGTCCGCAAGTTCGTCGACCACACCTCGCGCACGATGACGATGTTCCGGGACGGAGCCGCAGGGGTTGCCCCGCGCCGCTACAATCCTGTAACGCCCTTGCCGCTTCACCAGATTGCGGCCGACCAGACCCTCCCTTCATCCGGATTGCCCGAGATCGCGGTCTTTGCCGGTTTGCTTGGTATTGGCGTGGCGGACGGCACCTGGTCCTTGGCCGAAAGTGATCCCGCTGATCCCGCCTCGGGTGCAGTGAAGGTGGTGACTGCGTCGGCAAGCACCAAGCTTGTCCTTGCGGCCAATGGCCGGTCAGCGATCCGGCTGCAGCAGAATGGCCATATCGATGATAACGAGGACGCCGTCCTGGTCTATAGTGCCGAGAAGCCACCGCCGATGCCCCGCTCGCCCCGAAGCTCACCCGGCCGGACGGGCGTGCTGGGGTTGCGGGAGGTCAGCATTTACGACCTGCTCCAGCACGCGACCAGTGCGGCAGATCTCATGCAGCAGTTTCGTTCGGAGGCAGCGATATGACCATTGCCACGCCAGTCGAGGGAGTCGTCGCGTTGCTTTCGGAAGCCGGTTACCGCCCGCTGTCAGTCCCGCTGTCGATCGCCGGCCTAACCTTCGACCTTCCAGCCGCCCTGGTCGGCGAAAGCCCGTCGCCCGATCTCATCCTTGTCGCTGACACGGCGTTCGACACCGAACAAAAGATCCTCCGCAAGGTGGAAGGGGTGGCACGCGCGCTCGACGTCACCCGCTCCAAACGTCCCCTGACCACGATCCTCGTCGGGCCCAAACCCTCCGCCGCCACGCTTGATGCCATGACCAAGGTCTGCCGTGTGCTTCCCGTCGGTGTCACCGAACATGGAGCGACAACAGCTCTGCTGGAGAACTGGCTGGCTGTCCTGCTGCCGCTCAAGCTGCCTGAACCGACCAGCGACACGGCGGAATCGCTGGGCTCGATCGTCAGCAGATCCGCCGATCTTGACCAAAATATCGTCGGCCTGGTCGCCTTCGCAGACCAAGGCGCAGCCGGCGTCCAGCAACATCTGCACGAGCTTCTCAACACCGCCATCGAGGCCGAAATCGAACCAGAAGAAGACATCGATCTTGGGCCAGAGCTAACACAGGGAGCTTCGGAATGAGCGCTGCTCAGTTGAGTTCGATCACCCTCACAAACTTCCGCAGCATCAAGGGGAGCATCACCGTCCCGCTGGATGCTCCCATAGTCCTCATCCATGGCGCAAACGGAGCGGGCAAAACAAGTCTGTTGTCGGCCATCGAGCTGGCTCTGACGGGCCAAGTCGCGTCGCTCCAACGGGTCGATCCCGACTACGCAGCCCACCTCGTCCACAAGGACGCCAAGTCCGCGGAGCTCAAGATTGAGACGAGTGGCCTCGATCGCAATGAGACCAGCCTCAAGGTGACCGCCAATGCGATAGAGGGCGAGGCGCTGCTCGGACCGGATCTCGCTCGGTTCTATGCCGAACGCTGCTTCCTCGCGCAGTCATCGCTGGGCCGCCTTCTCGAGCTCTATCAGGATTCCGCGAAGCGCTCGGATTCCGCCCTTACCAAGTTCGTCAAGGACCTGCTGGGCCTTGATCACCTCGATGCCATCATCGATGGGCTGCATGATGCCGGTGACGTGCGGCGGCTGCGAAGCGGCGTTCCGGGATATGGCGAGACCAGGGACACCATTCCCCAGGTCGCGGGCGAACGTGACCGCCTGGGTGCCGAACTGGAGAAGACTGATATCAGGATCCGCCAGCTGGAAGAGCAGAACGACGCTCTGTCGAATCGGTTGGTCTCAGTTGGCGACCGACCCGTCACCGGCCCAACTGCCGGCGAGACCGAGCAGAGCGAACTCCTGAGGCTCACGACGGTGCGCCGCGAGGTTGAGGCCGCTAGCTTGCAATGGCAGCAGATCGCCGGCACAGACCTAGCTCGTGATCGCGCCGCCGCGCAGCCCCGCAGCGAGAACGCCGGCCGGGCGGTCGCGGCATGGTCCGCGACAAAGGGAGCCGCGCTTCAGGCCGTGCTCGAACGACTCATGCCCTTGTTCTCCGACCTTCCGTCGGTGAGCGCCGGCGGACCCCAGCCAGCCCATGCCGCCGCGACAAAAGCGGTGCGGGAAGAGCTGCGGCGTTGCCAGGATGTGCTCGACAAGGACGCGGCCGACGCCAAGCTGGAAGCCGATCATGAAGGCGCCGTCACACGCGGTCGGGCGCGCGTACAGGCGCTGGAGCAGCAAATCTTGAACCTCGCATCGGAGGGCGGCGCCCTTGCCCAGGCGTTGAGCGGCGTGCTGCCGCATATCCATACCGACGACTGCCCGGTTTGCGGTCGCAATTTCAAAGAGACCTCAGAGGTGCCGTTGCAGGCCCATGTCTCTGCACGGATAGCAGAGCTCACCGCTGCTGCCGGGCAGCTTCAGGCCCTGAGCCGCGACAGGACCTCCTCCCTCTCGACCGTCGCTGTCGCCGAGAGAGAGCTCGGCGAGGTCCGAGGGCGACGCCTCGACGCCACCAATCGAGACGCACTTCGGACCCGGGTGGCGCTGTTGCAGGAAGTGGACCTGTCACTGGCCGGCATGACCAGCGACGTGGAGGAAGGTCAACGCCTGATCGGTGAGGCCGCTGCTGCTTCCCGCGCGCTTTCGGATCTCGCCGTTCAGGACCAGGGCGGTACGGCCTTGCGGCAGTCGGTCGAGCGCTTCGGCACAGAGCTCGGCGTGGCGCCTCTGGCCCCCACCGAAGACATAGCAGCGGCTCTGTCGCGTTTTGCCGCCGAGGCCTCACGGCTCGTTGAAATCTATACCGCGAACCAGACGATCCGCCGCGAAATGGCGGGGAACGCCCTTGAAGTACAGCGCCTCAATGCCTTGAGGCAACCAGTCGTTGATGCAACGGAAGCCGCTCAGGGTCGCCTAGGCCGGCTGAATGCCGCGAAAGAGCGCGCGGACCGCCTGATTCTTGACGCCCGCGAGCTGGCAAAGCGCGCCGGGGAGGCCCGGACCGCCATTGTCAGGAAAGTCTTCAATGGCTCGCTAAACCGGGTGTGGCGCGACCTCTTCGTGCGGCTGGCGCCGGAAGAGCCATTTGTCCCTGCCTTTGCCGTCCCCGAAACCAATGGCGGCCCGGTCGAGGCAGTGCTTGAGACCTGGTATCGCTCCGGCGGCAAAGGAGGTGATCCCCGCGCGATGCTGAGTGCTGGCAACCTCAACACGGCCGCGCTCACGCTTTTCCTCGCTCTACATCTTTCGGTTTCCCCCGATCTTCCCTGGCTGGTGATCGACGATCCCGTGCAGAGCATGGACGAGGTCCATATTGCCCAATTTACCGCATTGCTCAGAATGCTGGCCAAATCGAACCTGCAGCGCCAGATCATTATCGCGGTGCACGAAAAGCCCCTGTTCGACTATCTTTCGCTCGAACTCAGCCCAGCATTCCAGAACGACCGGCTGATCACCATCGAGCTCAGCCGCAGTGCCGATGGCCAGACGCTGATGAACTATCTGCCTCACGTCTTCACTCCGGACCAGGCGGTCGCGGCATGAGCCCGGCTCAGGTCAAAACGTATCTTCGAACAGAACCCTGCGAACGGGCAGCTCTTCGGCCCATAAGCCGAACATTCGCTTGCAAAGTAGCGGCAGCTCTTGATGATCTTGGACTGGTCCGCCAAGCGCATGAAGTCCTGATGAACCTCGGCGCGCGCCCGGAATGCGGCGGGAGCGATCCCGCCGGTCGAGACCAGTAGCGCTCGACGCCTCCCCTCGCGCAACGCCGGTTCCAGGCAATAGTGTACCGACCGAGCATCGACGCTTCGATCTCGCCGATGCTTGATTTCGATGTTGTACCAGGTCACATCGTCGCGACTGATGCCGCAGCCCAGTAAGGCGGCGACGGCCCAGATCCCCGCAGCTTGCCGAAGGGCTTCAAGTCACCCGAGCTTGTTGATCCAACCTTGAAGGTCGAGCCCGCCAAGGTGAAGACACGCGATTTCAAATAAGCTTGCCATCACAAAAATTGTCATTTATATAGATAAACGTAAATTCACACTAAGTTGGCGGAGGGACGAGCGATGCCGCTTAGCCTGACGAACGCCGAAGCCCGCGGTCGAACCTATGCCGCGGCCCGTATGTTGGCCGGGCTCGATCAGGCCGCGCTTGCCACAGAGGCTGGCGTGTCCGCGGCGACGGTCTCCAATGTGGAGCGAGGACGGGAAGGTCGGCCCGCGACACTCAAGGCGATAAGGAAGGCTCTGACACGCCAGGGCGTGCTTGTCGGCTTCAGTCCAAGCAACGGACTAGCGTCCGTTTCGATCTCCTTTGCCGCCGATGACGAAGAGGAAGAGTGAGAGATGAGGTACTTCGGAGAATTCAACCGCGTCATCTGCGACAACATTCGTATCGCCGCGAGGAGGTTGCGCAGGTTGGGGCTCAACGCGCAGGTCCTGCCCCACAAGACGTCGCTAGTGATCGTGCGTCCGCGTGGGATGTCATGGGCTGATTTCACCACTGCGGTTGCAGCTGTGCTTCAGCCCCGGCGCGGCTCAGTCATGCTGTCCAGCGAAGCCACCGGCAGTACCTTCATCTGTGCCAACCGGGGCAATCGCCCTGGTCGCTTCATCCGCCAGTAGCGACATCTCGTCATCGCGTCTTGGCGATAACCGATCACGCGAATCGAACCCTCGGAGGACAAATTGGCCATCACCGCGAAAGACGTCGAGGAACTGCATACCTATGCCGAGGGCGTCATGGGCCGCGCGGACCACCATGTCGGTGAGGTTAAGGGGGTCGCGCTCGCCATCCTCGGCGGAATCATCTGGCGCGGCGAACCCGATTCCATCCGAATTCGCAGCTTTGCCGGCACACCAGCCAACATGCTCTGGGCCAAGATCGGCGGGAATACCTATGTGTTTGCCTACAACCACGAGACAGAGAAGATCGAGATCAGAGACCGCACCCAGACCGGCGCCGTCCTCCATAGCTTCAACAACAGCACGCCAGTCGCCGACATCGAATCCGCCTTCAGGGCGCTATGACCATGTTGGTGGCTCGCGCGCAGCTCGATTTCATCAAAACTCTGGTCGCGCGGTTCGAACGGCAGGACAATACGATGCAGCCCATCATCGTGTTCCAGTCGCAATACATCGCTATCATCACCCTTCTGAGGTCGGTAGGGCACGTCTTCGAAAAGGTCGACTGCGACACTTCCGACCGGAAAGCGTGGGCCAAGGGAAAGTGGCCCGACTGGCAGCAGGCGTCAATTTTCCAGAGCTTCATCAAGCCCAAGCGCGACGCGCTGCTCAAGGAGTTTCGAGGTGGACTTGAACTGCGCAATGACGCTTTCGAGTCCCCGGCCGTGCTCGCGGATCCCTCGATGCCCGGCATGGTGTCGATGGTGACGACGATGGACGCCAGCAGGTTGCGGGATGCAGACGGTCGCCTGATCATGCCGGCCATCCGCGAAGCGATTGTCTTCTGGACTCGCTGCCTCAGCGAAGCCGAAGCAGCGTTTGGCGAATCGGCCCTTTAGCAACCGCGCAATCCGCCTATCGAGAGAGGTCGCCAATGACTGAGCAGGATAGCACGCCACAGCCAGGAACGCTGACGCATCGGCTCGGCGCCATCTCGAAACTTGAGACCGAGCTCGTCGACAAGGCCCACGCCATCCTGCCAAAAGGCGCGGTCAACATCGTTGATTTCTTCATCCTGGGCGCTACGCAGCGCACGCTGTCACAGTCCCGCGGCTTCCGGACGCTGATCGAGACCAGGAACTTTCCCTCCGCGACGATTCTGTTGCGCACGCAAATTGATACCGCCATGCGCATCAACGGCCTCAGGATGATGGCGAATGTCGAGGCGGACGTTCAGCGCATCTTCAAAGGCGAGCGCACCTTTGACCGCCTGGTCTCGAGTCCCGCTGCCGGCGGCGGCAAGCCCGAGCGCCTCACCGACGCTTTCCTCAAAAAGAAGCTCGCGGAGGAGAATCCCTGGATCGAGCCCCTCTACAGCCAGACCTCTGACTTCGTCCATCTCAGCTTTCGCCATCTATTTACGGCGATCACCGAGACCGATGCGGCAACACAGATGGCGACTATGGCGATCAGCGGCACCGATCCCAAGCAGGATGAGAGCGTGTACTACGAAGTGTGCGATGCATTCTTCCGCGTCTCTCGACTGAGCTCCATGACCATTCTCGCCGCGCTGATGGCCAGGCATCTGGGGGACAGGGTCATGGCCGCCGCTGCCGCGCGGGAAGCCAACGGGAATGAGTGACGCTCGACGCCCAACAATCGAGCTCGATCGTCCCGAGGCGTGGCCCTCGGATCTCCTTGACGTGCTTACCACCAATCGAGATGCGCTCCGCTCGCGCGAGAAAGGTCCGTTGAGTGACCGTTACGATGCAGCGGTCTACGCGGTGGTCGAGGCGTTGGAGCCTTACAGCGTCGTCGGTTGGCATTGCACGCGTCTCGCCGATCACGAGGTCGAAGACATCAGAGCCAATGGAATGGCGCTCCTCGACGTCGATCTCGTGTCCGTCGGATCGATGCCGAAATCCGGCACGAACTGATCTCGTCGAACCATGGCGCGCGCCTAAAGGCAGTCAACCAAGCCGCGGAGCGATACCGGGCTGGCATGCTGTGGTTCTGTTTCTTCACCCCAGCTCGCGCGGGCGAGGGCGGTATCGGAGATCTTCTCCGCTATTGGGGTGGGGAGGCGGTCTACAATTCGCATGACCGGCACCCGGAAATGGGCAAGGTCATCGCGGGGGTCGGGCGGCCCGCTATCGTTGAAGCAGAAATCCCCGTCGCGTGGTGTGGTCGCGATCGCGGCCTGCGGCTGGCGATGAACATTGGGCAAAGATACGTCATCGCCCAGGGAACGCGCAGTCCGAACTCGACCGATGTCGAAGACAACATCAAGCGGCCGCTCCCCGCAGAGTTGGTCCGGGCGGTACATGTCTTCCCAGCCCCCGAATTCCTGACGCTGTCTGGCTGCTCGGATTGGCATCATCCCCTCTGACCTGAGGGGCTAGTCTGAACCGGGGCGGACCGTTTCGACCGCAAGCGACCCAGCCGACAATGGCCGCAACAGCTGGGCCTGCGGCTTAGTAAGATAGAGCCAGGCGGCCCAATCCCGCGGCTGCAGCACGACCATCTGTCGGTCATGGTGGGGCTCGATGTCGGGACCCGGCGAGGTGGTCAGCATCGTGGAGCTTACCGGGTGATTGCGCTGCGCTTCCCGCCACAGCCCCGCAATCGCCAGAATGGGTGATCCGCCAGTGTAAATCGATGCTTGGTCCTGGGTATCTGGTGCCGCTGAATTCGAAGAAACCGGAGGCCGGGATCGGACATCTGTTGCTCTTGGAGAAATAGCGGCCCTCCGAGCGGAAATTGAAGACGGGGCCGCCTTTGGGGCCATTTGGCGCAAAGCTGAAGTTCATCGGCACCAGCTCGACCCCGTTGCCGGCAGCGCGCATCACCGGCGCCATGTCGTTGATCCGCACCAGATCGGATTGCGGCAGGTCCAGTTCCGTCTGCTGCGTCGGAATCCCGAGCTCGAGATCCTGCGTCATCTGGCTGTATTCGACCCAGCGGACGTGTTGTTCGTAAGCGTTGCACATGAGCAGAATGATAGTGCACGGACGAAGCATTTTCGAGGGTGGAGCGTCCGCCTTCGGAGCCGGGCTGTAGGTGAACCGAAGCCCCGCTCTACATCGCCGTCAAAACTAAAGGGACTTGGTCTTGCCGCTCGCGCGTTGCGCCGGTCAAGGAAGTTGCGCCGCGGCTTGCCAACGATGCGCCTCCCGGCACTTTCGTTGGGTTGCGGACCGCGCCCTTTCCCGCCTTGCTCTTCGCGGACTTCGGGTCCCGTCCCCGAAGTGTGGGGTAGGGCTGAAGTCAGAAGGAACGCGCGAAGCGCGTGCGGAGCAGGATGGAAAAGCAGCAACTGAAGAACTGAAGGACAAGGTGCCATGCGCCGCGGTGCTCGAGCATCTGGGCTTTGCTCTCGACGTCAAAGAGAGCACCCGCAAAGGCGACCCCTAGCCGCACTTCAACGTGTACCGGCAATAGCCTATCTGTACGACATGACGCTTGAAAAATTCACCTCACAGCTCAATGCCACCACTTTCTGGAAGGAGTTCACCTTCTCCGAAACGAGATTCTTCCCTCGTCCGAAACAGCAGGTCGAACTGGCGGACGGAATGGTGAAGATCGGATCATTGGCTATGGTGTTCCAGCTCAAGGAACGGGCTGAGGAGACGTCGGACCCTGAGGCTGAGCGACAGTGGTTCCGGAGGAAAGTCCTCCGGAAAGCGACGGATCAGATCAAGGACACGGTGCGGTACCTGGCCGAGCACGAGGAGATCCGCCTCACGAACGCACAGGGTCACGAGATAGCGGTGAAGGGGGTCGACCTCCTAGACATCAAGAAGATCGTCGTCTTCCTTCCTGGTCGGCTGCTGCCTGCGGACTGTTGGGAGACCAAGTTCCACGTCTCGGCCACGGTTGGTTTCATTCATATCGTGGCCGCGCACGACTATCTGGGAATATTGGACAAACTGCGCGTCCCCGACGACGTGCGGCTGTACTTCGAATATCGAGAGTCGGTCCTGCCGCAACTGCGCGAGGCCCGCGTCGTCGTGGAGGAGCCCGACATCATGGTCGCGTTCCTGTCGGAGATGGATTTGCCGGAGCCTGGATCGATCGAGAAGTTGCGCGCCTTCGTGCAGGACCTTGGCGGGTTTGATCTTTCATACATCCTACGGGACCTCCAACTTCACATCGTCAACCCTGAAAGGAGCACGGACTACTACCGGATCATGGAGGAATTCGCTCGCGTCCCGCGATCCATCTGGCGCGAGTTCAAAAGGCGGCTTGTCGTCTCCCTCGAGGCTAGCAAGGCCGGAACACCTCGTCGACCTTTCAGATTCGCATTCCCGCAGACAGACTGCACTTTCATGGTCGCAAGTATGGACCCCGACTGGCCGGTGACCGGCGAGGACGGTATTAGGATGAGAACGAACGCCGTGGAGCTGTTCACGCGAGCGGCGAAGTACGATCTGAAAACTCGGATCGGCGTTGGGCTGCTGATCTCCAAAGATGGCGCCCACTCCCTGCTTGACTGGTGCCTCATAGACGAGCCCTGGTCGGCCAATGCCAAGCTGGAGGATCTACTCTCGACGCCACTGTTCGGCCCTGCTCGCGAGAGGGTGGTGGACAGCTACCACTTCCGTGGCGACAACGCCGAGCCTGGTACTTAAAATCTCCCGTCGGCGTTGGATTCGTGGTCCGGAGTACCCAGCCGACTTCTGCGTCAGGCTGCTGATCTCCCTGGCGGTCATTCGTGGCAAAGCCGGCGCGGGTCTGGGTTTACTCTCCCGCGCCAAGCCTCTGGACCGCAGCCGAATGACCCCTTCTGGCGCAAAACGTCTATGTTCACGCTTCGTGCTTCAAAAGTCGCATAAATGGCAACGTGGAATTGGGAGGGGAATCTCCAGAAACCGGAACTCAGCCTCGGTGTTTCGAGTTCGGTGAACCACTCTGCGACCGATGAGGAACGCATCTCACCAACGACCAAACGCAGCCAAGCCGAGCGCCATCAAGGCGCCTCCTAGGACGATGTCCGCATGCTGTCGGAAACGAGTGTAAAATCGGCGGGCAGCCGGTTGGGAAATACAGAGACCGAGTAGGCCAAACCAGGCAATGGCAATGGCAAAAACCAGCACAGCCAAGGATATGTGGGTCGCCCCGCGAGCCCCTAAACTCAGCGTGGAGGACGCGAAGAACAATGCGGTGGCGGGATTTGCCATTGCTGTGACGGACCCAGCCGGAAGTATCGGGTGACCGGAACCGGCTTCGGCTCGTTGACGCCAATCTTGATCGACAGCGCCCGTCTCATCGAATTCCAACCGATGAAGACCAGCATCGCGCCGTAGAGGCTGGCAGCCATCTGGTGTGCGGTGCCCCCCATCGGCAACGCGGCAGCCCCAGACGCGACGATGGCCGCCAGCGAACTCGCGCCCAAGGCAACCCCGGCGGCAGCGGCTTGTTCATATCGCAAGCTGTGTAGGGACGCCGTGTGGTGTCGTTTTCGGTCCGACGCCGATCGGCTATTACGCCTACCCAAACAATATCAATATTGCGCCCCGTGTCTGCGGCGATTGTTGGTCCATCACTGAGGATTGGCAAAAGACCTGCCTTTTAGGCGCTGCTGAACCGCCTTGCATGTTCACCCAACCACCAAAGGCGGTGGCGCACGCGGCGTTACCGCAGCTGCGAGCCTTGTTGGGAGAGAAGATAACAGCCTGATCTGATACATGCGACGGTGGACTGTAAAACGATCCGCTATCGGCAATTCTGAGAAATCAGGCTGCCGGACTGCAATGCGCCAATGTCGGCCGTGCACAGCCTCTAGCCCGCTTCGAGGAGCGGACATTGCTGACGCATTCATCGAGGTTCAGTTCGCTCCAAAGGCGGCCGCCGGCCTACGAGACGATTGCGGGCACCGCAACATGATTCCACTCGATCCTTGCAAGTTCGGGACGTAGGCACTGCAGGGATAACCAAGCGGGAACTGCAGGAGGTCCGACCGCCATACCCTTCGCACCTTGCGCAGCCGACCTTACCCCGCATCCTCTGGCCCTTTGCCCTTGGTGACGTAGATCGCCACCAATGTACTGGGGCTGGACAGTCTCAGATAGCGGTTGCGCTTGGCCTCGTCGGCGAAGCCGATGCAACCCCAACTCGCGGGGTCTACTAAGCCTTGCTTATGCGTTCAACGCAATCTATATTCTGTTGAACACAGGAGGTTCTGATGGCCGCGCAAACACGGACCGCTTCAGAAAGCGAAGCAAAGGTCGCATCGACCCGCAATAAGCTTGTACTCGAGCAAGCGAAAGCCGCCGGACTGCTCGGCGCGGCGAAGAATACCCGCCTTTCGGGGCGAGTGCCTTCGGAGTTGATCGAGGCGGCCAAGAAGCGCGCTCATGTCACCTCGGACACGGAGCTGTTGGAACTGGCGCTGTCGCGCCTGGCTCTCGAAGATGACTTTGGCGCCCGCTTGGTCGGACGCAAGGGCAGCATCCCGGCGGACATAGATCTTGGGTTTTGATCTTTCCGAGACCCTCCGATCGCTCAAACCGCAAAAGTACACCGGAACGCTGGAGCGTAGGGCCGACGATGATCTCCCATGGGTTGCAAACGAACCCGCGATCGGGGGACCAGTGTTTCTGGATACGTGCGTCTATCTGGATGTCCTGCAAGGACGAGCACCGGTTAAAGTCGATACGCTGCTTACCTATCGCCGATGCCACCATTCCACGGTCTGCCTTTCTGAGCTGACCCACGCCTTTGGCCGGCTCGACCCAAAGCATGCCTCCACAAAAGCTGTCCTCGAGACAATCAAAGCCACGGTGGAGGACATTCCGGACCACCGTCTTCATGCCCCGGATGCAGCGATGTGGGGACAGGCCGGTGTGTTGGCTGGCTTGCTCTTCCGGCTGAGCAATCTGCCCAAGGGGGAGGGGCACGAGCGCCGCTTCGTAAATGACGCCCTCGTATTCCTGCAGGCGCGTCAGTTGGGCGCGGGCGTGCTGACCGGCAACGTCCGCGATTTTGATTTCCTTACCCAGATTCTGCCGACCGGACGGATCATTCTCTATCGAGCTCCGCCGGGACCGCAGACATCATGAACGTGCGGTCGGCCCTCCTGTCGATATTTCCACGAACTGGAACAGCTGGGTCGGGCGCCGGCGACTGACGTTAATCACCTGCAGAACACTCCGGCGTTTCTGCGTTTTGCGGAGTTATGTCAAACTCGATACCCCCAGATTAGAACTGGCTCCATACTGCGATTTTCGCTTGCCTCAGTATTGCGGCAGCTCGGCTTGGCCTGTCTCGTCGGTGGCTCAAGACGTCGCATAAATGGCAGTCTTGGATTGATAAGGAAATCTCCCGAAACTGGAGCTCAGACACATTCACGGCCTCAAGAACAGCGTGTTCGCCAATGTTTGGACTGACGCCATGCAGGTCTCCAGCGCCGCGGCCGACTGGGCCTATGCCGATGCCAAGGGCAAGCCCGGCGTCGTCGTGGGTTATGTCGAGCAGGCAGCTGCGCAGTTGGCCCTGGCCACGGGCCCGGCCGGCCAACTGTGCCAGGCCCAGATCCGCCATTACCGGCCGCTGATTAAACAGATCATCGCCCAGACAGAGCGGTGGGTCCTGGGCGGCGAGGCGCTACAGTGCGGCGACAGGCTGGTCAGCTTGTTCGAGCCGCATGCCGGCATCATCGTCAAGGGCAGCCGCGACGTCGATTATGCCCACAAGCTCAATTTGACTGCCGGCCGAAGCGGGCTGATCCTTGACCTCGTCATCGAAGCCGGAAACCCGGCCGACAGCGAGCGGTTCTTGGCGATGCTGGAGCGCCACATCGGCAAGTGTTAGGTCACGATGAGCGGTGGTCGGAACTAAGAAAGCTTTCTCAATAGGAAGTCGAAAAACCTTTCGTCATCCGCCCGTGACACATTTATGCGGATGCCGGCCGCCATTGGACTCTGTTTGTCGATGCAAAAAACGGTTCCAGGCGCTATGAAAATGCTTTCCTTGGCGCCCAGTCGAGCGAGTTCTATGTCGTCTATGCCTCGGGGTAGCATAAGGTAGAGGTAGTAGCCGCCGCCGTTGCCGGCGAAGATCGAATACCCATTCTGGCTGAGGGCTGAATGCACCCGAGTTGCTGCCGTCTCGATGCGTTGGGCGAGGCGCCTGAGGTGGCGATCATAGTGGCCTTCGGAGATCAGGCGGTGAAGAAGCCGTTCGACGTGACCAGAGCTGTTTACCGTTGTCAGCATCTTCAGTTCCGCAAGTGCCGCGACCTTGTCGGCGCGGCCTGCGATATGGCCTGACCTCAGGCTGGCGGACAGGGTTTTGGAAAAAGTACCTATCGAAATCACGTGGTTGAGTTGGTCGAGCGTTGCAAGCCGATTGGGTGGAACCAGGGAGAGATCCGCAAAGGGATCATCCTCAACGATGGTGACGTTATGCCTCGCTGCGACGGTGAGAATTGAATGAGCGACCGATAGGCTAATCGAGCCGCCGGTTGGGTTGTGGCCAATTGATTGCGTGAAGAACAGTTTTGGCCGCTCTGCCGAAACCTTCTCGGCAAAGTCTTCGATATCTGGTCCGTCAGGCAGGCGCCGGACGCCGATGACCCGAACCTGCGCCAGTTTGAGCTTGGCGAAGAGCGGGTAATATCCGGGCTCGTCGACGAGCACCACATCGCCAGGCGCCAGGAACGCCCGAACGACAAGATCGAGCGCATGATTGGCGCCGAACGTGAGCAGGATTTCCTTTTCAGTCGCCTGAATGTTCTGGTTCGACAGGCGTCGCGCGATCTGCTGCCGCAGAGGAGGAAAGCCCCAGGCGGACCCGTAGCCGTCCGCTCCTTGGGAAGGGCCGCGACCGAACAGCCCAAGATGGCGCCTTATCTCGGACTCCTCGGCCCATGCCGGGGGCGGGCGGCCGTCACCGACCCGGATCTCGAAACTCTCCTCCAGCTGCGCATTGAGGAGCGAAGCGATGTCGACGGCTTCCGATACGTGCCTCGGCCTCGTTCCATTCATTTGCGCGGTCTTGCTGACCGTGAATCCGGACCGGGCCTTCGGCGTTACATGACCAGATGCCGCCAATCTGTCGTAGGCTTCGACTATGGTGTTCTTCGACACGCCATATTCGCGGGCCGCATTCCTGATCGAAGGCAGCTTGCTTCCCGGCGCCCGGTTGCCGGCGACAATATCCTCGACCAGCCGCGCCGCGACATTCTCCGCAAGAGTGGCACCAGATTTCCCGCCGGGTTCTGTCGCCTTCAACGTCACCTCCGATGGGTACAGATTCAGACAAATTCTCCGATCTGTACCTTTCTTGGGATGGTAACAATGATCATGCTTGTTTCAAGAGGAAAATGACAAATTGCGTGGGAGGCATCTGTGACCGGCACAGAAAAGGGCGGAGAGCGTTCCGTCATCAATTCGCGCATCGAGAACCTGCGTAATCTTTCGCCAGCCGAGAGACTTGGCCGGGTGGGCGATGTCGTGTCGCTGACCGACGCCGAGCGCCGCGTGTTTGTCGGCGGCGGCCTCCCGATTGCGCTTGCCGATGGCATGATAGAGAACGTGATCGGCACGTTCGAACTTCCAATCGGAGTTGCCACGAACTTCACGATCAACGGCCGGGACTACCTGATACCCATGGCCGTCGAAGAGCCTTCGGTCGTCGCCGCGGCGTCGTACATGGCTCGTCTTGCCCGCAAGAGCGGCGGCTTCTTCACGTCGAGCACCGGGCCGATCATGCGGGCTCAGGTGCAGGTGCTTGAGGTGCGTGACCCGCATGGTGCCCGCGCCCGCATCCTGAGGGAACGCGAGGCGATCATCGCCGCTGCAAATCTCAAGGACAAGGTCCTGATATCGCTTGGGGGAGGGTGCCGCGATGTCGAAGTCCACGTCTTCGATCAGACGAATGCCGGCCCCATGGTTGTCGTTCACCTGATCGTCGATGTGCGTGATGCGATGGGCGCAAATACGGTGAACACGATGGCTGAAGCCGTCGCGCCGATGATCGAAGCGATAAGCGGCGGCGTGGTGCGGCTTCGCATCCTGTCGAACTTCGCCGATCTCCGTATCGCGCGCGCAATGGTGACCGTCGCCCCCGAGACGCTGCAGACCGACGAATACAAGGGTGACCGCATCGCCCGCGGCATTGTCGAGGCATGCGCCCTCGCCATCGTCGACCCCTATCGTGCCGCCACCCACAACAAGGGCATCATGAACGGCATCGATCCGATCGTGGTGGCCACGGGCAATGACTGGCGCGCCATAGAAGCGGGCGCGCATGTGTGGGCTTCGCGCTCAGGGCGTTACACCGCGTTGTCGACCTGGGAGCTTGATGCCAAGGGCCATCTCGTCGGCACCCTGGAGATGCCCATGGCCCTAGGCCTTGTGGGTGGCGCGACAAAGACCCATCCGGCAGCCCGCGCCGCCCTCAGGATCCTCGGGGTCGAAAGTGCCCAGGAGCTTGCCGAGGTGGCGGTGGCGGTTGGGCTTTCCCAGAACATGGGGGCACTGCGCGCCTTGGCCACCGAGGGCATCCAGCGAGGCCACATGGCGCTGCATGCCCGCAACATCGCAATCGTCGCCGGCGCGACCGGTGACGAGATCGACAGGGTGGCGTCGACTCTGTCCTCCAACCATGACGTGCGCGTCGATCGCGCCAAGGATGTGCTTGAGCTGATCCGGGCGGAAAAGGTCTGAGATCATGCGGCACCGCGATGCTGAAAAATCGATTGCCGTCGGTTGGCGATGCGGCGGCCGGCAATGCTCGATTGCGCGACCCAAGAATCCGGGCAGATATCTCTCAGGATTGTTTTCCGGGAGAATGACGTGACCGAAGCCTATGGGAATGACGCGATTCCAACACGGACGGGCCCTCTAAGCGGGTTGACCGTTCTCGATATCACACGTGTCGTCGCCGGCCCCTTCTGCTCGATGTTGCTGGCCGACCTTGGCGCGACCGTGATCAAGGTGGAGCATCCGGACGAACCGGACTACGCCCGTACCTTCCCTCCTTTCTTCGGCGACGAGGGTGCGGAACTCAGCGCCTTCTTTTCGCAGTTCAACCGCAACAAGCTGGGAATCACGATCAATCTCAAATCCGCTGACGGCAAGGCGCTCTTGAAAAAGCTCGTGCGCCGGGCCGACGTGCTGGTCGAGAATTTTCGACCGGGAACCATGGACAGGCTGGATCTCGGATACGAGGTTCTCAAAGCCGAAAACCCCAAGCTGATCTACACCGCGATCAGCGGCTATGGCCGCAGCGGGCCAAACGCATCAAAGCCTGCCTATGACAACACCGGACAGGCGTCAGGCGGCCTGTGGTCGATGAACGGCTATGCGGATCGGCCGCCGGTTCGGGTGGGCACTATCATCGGCGACCTCGCGGCGTCCTTGTATGCTGCGATCGGCACTCTCGCAGCGCTGCGCGAGGCGGACAAAAGCGGCCTCGGACAGGTGGTCGACGTCTCGCAACAGGACTCCGTGCTGACGCTGACGGAAAATGCTGTTGTTCGTTACACGGTGAAGAACGAAATCGCCTCGCCACTCGGCAATGACCACCCCTTCGTGCGCCCCTACGGCCAGTTCCCCTGCAAGGATGGCTATGTGTTCTTCGGCGGCTACACGGACAAGTTCTGGGCGATTACCTGCGGCCTGTTCGGCGAGCCCGACAAGGCATCCGACCCTGCCATCGACACGATGGAGAAGCGGTTCGATCCGACAGTGGCGGAGACGAAGGTCAATCCGCTGCTCAACCGCTGGTTCAGCCGCTACACCAAGGCCGAACTGGAGGAGATCGCGGGCGACAAGATCCCGCTGAGCGCGATCAAGACGATTGCGGAAGTGGTCGAGGACCCGCACATCGCCGCGCGGAACATGATCGTCAAGGTTCCGATTGCCGGCAAGCTTATCGGCATGTTTGGGTTGCCGATAAAGCTTTCGGGAGCGGTTGAGGCTGCGCCCCAATCGGCGCCCGCGCCAGGAGAGCACAATGAACTGATCCTTGGGAAATTGGCAGGCCTTTCTCCAGAGGAGCTGCATGCGCTCAGGGCCGGGGGAGCGATCTAGATGGGGATTGATCTTACCCAAGACGGTTACGTTGCCACTGTCCGGATCAATCGACCGGAGAAGCTCAATGCGCTGACCTTGGCCATGTATGAGGATCTGGGCCGCGCCTTCAAGGCCGCCAAGGATGATGATGCCATTCGGGCAGTCGTCCTCGCGGGCAGCGGCGAGCGCGCCTTCTGCGTCGGAGCCGATCTAAAAGAATCCATTCCGGCGCTTGCCGCGGGTACTTTCGACATCTCTGCCTGGGACCCGGCCCACATCAAGTTCCCTGGGTTCTTCAAGCCGATCATAAGCGCGATCCGGGGCATGTGCTTTGGCGGTGGCTTCGAGATCATGCTCGCGACCGATATCCGGATTGTGGCGCATGACGCCATTTTCCAGCTGCCTGAAGCGACGCTCGGTTTTGTGCCTGCCGGCGGGACGCTGGTGCGTCTCGTCAGGCAGATCGGTTACGCCCATGCGATGGAGATCATGTTGACCGCGCGGCGTTTTACGGCGGCCGAGATGCTCGCCAAAGGCGTGGTCAATCAGGCGGTGGATAGCCAGGACGTCGAGCGTGTCGCTCTTGAAACGGCGCAACATATCGCAAGCCTGAGCCCGACCGCCGTCCAGACGATCAAGGAAGCCGCCCTCACATTGCAAGACTTGCCGCTCACGGAGGCATTTCGCCAGGAAGCGATACTGGGGCAGCGGACTTTCAGGAGCGATGACGCCAAGCGCGGCCTTGCTGCTTTCGCCGGAAAGGGGAAGTGACCATGTCGAGCGCTCCCCAAGACCTGGCATCGAATGCCCCGCGCAAGGGCGCTGGCCATCGCATTGGCGTGACGCAGGAGCTGATCGTATTCCTCGTCTCGATCGCCCTCTTCGCCTATTTCTCGATCACGCTCGACAACTTTCTCAGCCGGGACAACATCCTTAATCTGATCCGAAACGTGGCCATGCTCGGCATGCTGAGCCTTGGCATGGCGGTCGTCGTGATCGGGCGCGGCGTCGATCTTTCGCTGGTCGCGGTGATGGCCGTGTCGCTGACCTTTTCGATCGTTCTGGCCAACCAGGGCTATGCCTTTTCAACGGCCTTGGTGCTCGGCCTTGCCTTCGTCATCGCTGTCGCGATCATCATGGGTTTTCTGATCGCCTATGTCGAAATCCCCGCCATCTTTGCGACCCTTGCAGTATCGGCGATCGTCTACGGATTGGGGCGCGGCGTGATTGCCACGCTCGATGTCAACAATGTGCCGGACAATTTGAACTGGTTCCTGTTCCTGGGGCGCGGCAGCCTGCTTGGAATCCCGGTACCGATCTGGCTTTTCGCCGTCTGTGCCGCAGCTCTTTATTTCTTTCTTCGCAAGACAGGGCTCGGGCGGTTCATATACGCCATCGGCGACAACATCTCGACCGCGCGGATCACGGGCATTCCCGTCAGGCCGATGATCATCTTCCAATACGTGCTGTCCGGCGTCATGGCCTTTCTCGCCGGTTGCGTGACGGCGGCCTCCGTCGCCAGCATGAACATGAGGATGGTCAATTCCACGCTCATCTACGACGTTCTGCTGGTGGTCATCCTGGGAGGCATCGGCCTCACCGGCGGAAGGGGAGGCGTCCGCAACGTGCTGGTCGGCACGGTGCTGATCGGTCTCCTGCTCAACGGCATGACGATCCTCGACATCTCCTACACCGTCCAGAACCTGGTCAAAAGCACGGTGCTGCTTGGAGCCTTGATCGTGGACGCGCTTCTCAACCCTCGCGATGAACAGACGTCGCAGCAGGGAGACATCTGACGCTCAATATCATCCAACGGGAGGAAACCAACATGATGATAGTGAAATATGCCGCGGCAGCGGTTGTGGCCGGCATGCTCTCATTGGGCGCTGCCCATGCGCAGGAGGGCATGGTCGACGAATTGAGACAGCCGACGCTTGATTCACTCGCCGGCAAGAAGGTCATCTTCGTGCCGATGTCCATGAGTTTCGATCTGCCGGAGGGTTGGGCAGCGATCATGCAGAAGGAGGCGACACGGCTGGGCTACACCCTCGATATCCGCGACGCCAACTGGAGCACGGATACCGGCACGCGTGCCTTGACCCAGGCGATCACCGAAAAACCCGACGTGATCGTGGTGCAGAATTTCGACGTCGCGTCCTACGCGCGCACGCTGAAGAAGGCCGAGGATTCGGGGATCAAGGTCATCCAGGTCAACATGAAGTCGAGTTACCAGACGGACGCTTTTGTCGGGGCGGACTGGTTTGGCATCGGCCAGTATGCTGCCAATCGCATGATCGAGAAGTGCGGCAAGGCGAGCGGCAAGAGCGGCAAGATCGCGGTCATCCAGGGGCCGGCGACGGCAGCGGCCAGTGTCTATCAGCTCAACGCGATCTCCGAGACGCTGAAGGGTCATGACGACATCAAGATCGTTTCCAGCCAGACCGGCGACTGGGATCAGTCGAAGGCGCGCGGTATCGCACAGACGGTGATCCAGCAGAACCCAGACCTGTGCGGCATCATCGGCTTCTGGGATGTGATGGACGCCGGAACGGGGGCCGCGATCCAGGAATCCGGCAAGGATATCTATCTGATCACATCCGGTGGCGGCAACAAGACGGCATGCCAAGGGGTGGAAAACGGAACGTTTAAGGAGGTCATCTCCTACGACGTCGAAGGCCAGGGCCGCGATCTGAACAACGCGATCAAGGTGTTGCTGCAATCGAAGGAAGCAGCAGGCGCCGTGAAGTTCGCGCTGTACACGCCAAACAAGATCATCAGCAAGGAAACGATGTCGACGAACAGCTGCTGGGATTTGGATCAGCTCAAAAAGTAACTTTGTATCAGGCCACCGCGTGGAAACGCGGCAGGCCTTCCCAGCCATGTCTGCAGTTAGGATCTTTAGATGGAAGCCATCGAGCGCCTCTATTTTCGCTATTTTCCGGAAAAGGTGCTTGGCGAAGTGCTGACCAAGCGCTGGAGCGACAACGCCGTTCCCGTGCTTGCGACGATCTTGACGATTGGCTTTTTTGTTCTCCACAATCCGCATTTCTTCACGTTGTCGAGCCTGACGGAAACGTCGCGCCAGCTATCGGAGTTTTCGCTGGTCGTCGTCGCCATGGGCATTGTCTTGCTTGCTGGCGGCCTCGATCTCTCGGTCGGCAGCGTGTTTGCCTTGGCCAACATCACGGCCCTTATCTGCATCACCTTGCTGGGATGGCCGGTGTGGGCCACCGTGATGGCCACGCTGGCCGTCGGCGCCCTCTGCGGTGCGGTCAACGGCTTCCTGATCGGCTATCTGCGCATCCGGGCGTTCCTGACAACGCTGGTCACGCTGATCATCATCCGATCGATCGTCGACATCCTTCTCCTGCGTTACGCAGTCCAGATCTCGGCGGTTTTCCCGGAGTCCGACCTTTGGTACTTTATTGGAGAAGGTCAGGTCCTTAGCATTCCATTCGCTTTCCTCGTCGCCATCGTCGTCATAGGGCTTTGGCACGTCATCCTGACCAGAGCACGGGCCGGGTGGCATATCACGGCGGTCGGCGGCAGCCGTCGTTCCGCCTACAATGCCGGCCTGCGGGTCAAGTTCACGATCTTCACCACCTATGTCTGGTCGAGCGTGCTCGTGTCGTTGGCCGGCGTGTTTTTCGCCGCACGCCTGGGCAGTGCGGGATCAGATACCGGGGTCGGCCTCGAGATCGCGGCGCTGACCGCCGCCGTTCTTGGCGGCAACAGTCTCGGGGGCGGGCGTGGCTCGGTGGTAAAATCGGTGCTGGGCGCGGTTGTCGTGCTCATTTTGACTGACAGCATGGTTCGCATCGGGATCAGCGGCGGCATCAGTTCGATGATCCTCGGCATTGTCCTGCTCGCAGTCGTGGCCATCGACGTCCGCTGGCTGAAGAACCGGCACAAGCTCCTGAACAAGGTTTACGTGTCACCCGGCTACTTCCGTCTCCCGGCCCTTCCCGAGACCGACGCGGGATCCGACAGTCCCTACGCGCTCAACGATCGATTGAAGGATGTTTCGCTCATCGGCAAGGGCGAGATCGAAGGTCCCGAGGACGTCATCTTCGACCGGAACGACAATCTCTACTGTCCAAATCGGCACGGCGACATCGTTCGCTTCTTCGCGCCGGACTACACCAAATGGGAGATATTCGTTCATATCGGAGGCCACCCGCTGGGGCTGGCTTTTGACGCCAGCGAGAACCTGAATGTCTGTATCGGTGGGATGGGCCTCTATCAGGTTTCGCCGGATCGGCAGGTGACAAAGCTGACCGACGAGACCAAGCGGACGGCTCTCTCGGTGATCGACGATTCCCGTCTGAAGCTTGCCGACGATCTCGACATCGCGCCGGATGGCCGCATCTTCTTTTCCGAGGCAACCATCCGCTACGACATGCACGACTGGGCGACGGATGCGCTGGAGAGCCGGGGCAATGGCCGCTTAATCTGCTTTAATCCGCGCGATCGTTCGACGAAAACGATCCTCAGAAATTTGCAGTTTCCAAACGGGGTCTGCATGGCCGGCGACGGTCAATCGTTCTTCTTCGCCGAAACCTGGGGCTGCCGTGTAAACCGCTACTGGTTCGACGGTCCCAGGAAGGGCACCTGCGAGACGACGATTCCAAATCTTCCAGGGTATCCAGACAACATCAATCGGGCCTCGGACGGAAGCTTCTGGGTGGCTCTTGTCGGCATGCGATCGCCGGCTCTCGATCTGGCGATGAGAATGCCGTCGCTGCGCAAACGCATGGCCAAGCGTGTCGCCCGCGATGAATGGCTCTTTCCGAACATCAACACGGGATGCGTGCTCAAATTCAAGCCGAACGGCGAAATCGTGGAATCCTATTGGGACCTTGGAGGCAAGAACCATCCGATGGTGACGTCGATGCGCGAGCACAAGGGATATCTGTATCTCGGCGGGCTCTACAATGATCGGATAGGTCGTCTCAAGCTGCCAGATGCTGATCCAGACTGGACGTCACAAACGTCCTATTGGGGAGCAAACGCATGAGCATGTCTGGCCGCATCGGCAGGATCTTCGACAAGTTCATGGGCGGGCGTGGCGAACATTCCATCACGGTTCCGGTCATGGACGGCGCGCTCAAGCCCAACAATTACCTGGAGCGCATTGCCAGCGTCTCGATGGTGGAGGCGGCGGATAATCTGACGATCGGGGGTGGCCAGGTGCTGCTCACCTCCGGCAATCGGCTGGTTGAGCTTCACGACAGCGGAAGCACGTCGATTCGAAGCACTTTCGATGCCGAGATCACATTCCTGTCCGCATCACCGCAGGGCGCTCTTGCCCTGGGATTGGACAGGCTTGGCATCGCGATTGTCGGCGGTCGCCATCATGGCAAGCGACTTGCCGCGAACCTGTCCGGCCAGCAGCTCAACTGCCCGACGGCCGCTGTTTTCCTGGATGAAGACACGCTGGTCGTTTGCAATGGTTCAAGCGCCCATTCGGCCCTCGAATGGAGCCGGGATCTCCTGAATCTTGGCCGCAGCGGAAGTGTCGTGAGGCTTGATCTCGGATCGGGAACTGCAAGCCTCATCAAAGGCGGACTGGGATTTCCCTCGGGCGTTGCCGTTGCCGGGGCCGGCAAACTGGTCGTGGCTGAAGCCTGGAAACATCGCCTCTTGACGCTGGACATTGCCGGCGGCGACTGCATTGCCGTGGTTGCGGATTTGCCCGCCTATCCCGGGCGGATTCAGCCCGCCAGCCAGACTGGATACTGGCTGACGATGTTTGCGGTGCGCTCCCAGCTGCAGGAATTCGTGCTGCGCGAAGACCGCTACAGGCGCGAGATGATGAAAACAATTGCACCGGAATATTGGGTCGCGCCGGCGCTCTCCAGCGGACGCAGCTTCAAGGAGCCGCTGCAAGCAGGCAGCGTTATCCGATTGGGCATCCACAAACCCTGGGCACCGAGCCGTTCCTATGGTCTTCTGCTTCGCCTCGATGACAGCTTCCAGCCCGTTTGGAGCGCCCATAGCAGGGCCGACGGCCAGCGGCACGGCATCACATCCTGCGTCGAGACCGGCGACAGGCTGCTCGTCGCCTCCAAAGGTCGAGGCGAAGTCCTTGCGCTCCATCATCTCTCGCCGACCGAGCCGGACGACCTCTCGGTCTTGATGGGGTCGGCGGCATGACACCGATTGTCGAACTCAAGGCCGCTACAAAGGATTTTCGTGGCAATCCCGCTTTCTCGGATGTCGACTTTCGGCTGCTGCCCGGTGAGATTCATGCGCTGCTTGGCGAGAATGGTGCCGGAAAGTCGACCCTGACGAAGATCCTTGCCGGCGTCTATCCGCTCAGCAGCGGCAAGATGTTCATCAACGGCCGTGAGGAGAAGCTCGCAACCCCGGCTGAGGGGCTCGCGAAAGGGATAGCCATGGTCTACCAGGAAAACAGCCTGGTCCCGTCGATGTCCGTCGCTCAGAATATTTATCTGGGAAAAGAGAAGCCTCTGAACCGGCTTCGCGGCATTTACATTTCCGCGCAGCAATTCCTCCAGTCCCTGAACTTCCATGTCGATCCTTCAGCCATCGTGGGCTCTTTAGGCGCCGCACAGAAGCAGATGGTCGAGATCGCGCGAGCGGTGCATCACAAGGCGAAGGTAATCATCTTCGATGAGCCCACGGCGACCCTTACCCCGGAGGAAAAGAGCTATTTCTTCAAGCTAATCAGGAAGCTGAAGGACGAGGGGGTCTCCATCATCTTCATTTCGCACGCGCTTGAAGAGGCGCTCATGGTTGCGGATCGGATTACAATCCTGAGAGATGGCAGGCTGGTGGCCTCGGACGAGGCTGCGGCGTTCGACCGCCAGAAGATCATTCAGGCCATGGTCGGCCGAACGCTGACAGATGAGATCTACAGCGGCGCCTCGCGCATGCGCGCCCCAAGGCCGCGTGGCGAAAAAGTGCTCTCGGTCGAAAATCTCTCAATGGGCAACATGGTGCGCAACACATCGTTTTCGCTGTATGCGGGGCAGGTGACCGGGATTTTCGGCCTGGTCGGCTCCGGCCGGACCGAGACGCTGAAGGTGGTATGCGGGGTTCTGAAACGCGACTTCTTTCATGGCGGAGAAGTCAAGATCGATGGCCAAGCCAAGCGCTATCTGGTGCCCGCGCCGGCTGTGCGTGACGGCATTGTCTATGTGACCGAGGAGCGAAAGGCGGAAGGCTTCTTCGAGACGATGAGCATCGCCGAAAACATCTATATGGGCCAACTCGGCGGACAATCGTTTGGCGGCTTCAACATCGTGTCGATGAAGCAAGCACGGTCTGTTGCCGAGGAATGGCGTAAACGTCTCAATGTGCGAGCCATCGACCCGGACGCGAAAGTCATCGAACTGTCCGGAGGCAATCAGCAGAAGGTCGTGATTGCCAAGGCGCTCGTCCAGAAGCCAAGACTTGTGGTCTTCGATGAGCCGACGCGCGGCGTCGACGTCGGCGCCATCGCCGAAATCCATACCTTCATCAACCAGCTTGCTGACCAGGGAATCGCTGTCGCTGTAATCTCGTCTTACCTGCCCGAGATACTCAACCTCTCCGATCGCATCCTCATTGCCCGGCAGGGCAAGATCGTCGAGGAAATGGACCGTCGAATTGCTACGGAAGAAACGATCATGTACGCGGCCGTCCATTGATGAGCGGCGATCGCAAGGTCACGATTGTCGAGGTGGGTCCTCGTGACGGCCTGCAAAACGAGAAAAGCATCGTCTCGACGGAGGACAAGCTAAAGCTTATCCGTCTGCTGGCTGATGCTGGTCTCTCTCGTATCGAAGTCACCGCGTTCGTTTCGCCAGCATGGGTGCCCCAGATGGCCGATCATGACGCGGTGATGCGGCGGACGCCGGCGCGAGAAGGCTTGATACGCTCCGTGCTGGTGCCCAACGACAAGGGTGCCATCGCCGCGATTGCCGCGGGCGCAGACCAATTGGCGGTCTTTACCAGTGCCTCGGAAACGTTCGCGTCCAGAAACATTAATTGCACCATAGCCGAAAGCCTGGAGCGATTCGTGCCGGTGATCAGCCTCGCGAAGTCGCATGGCATTCCAGTTCGCGGCTACGTTTCTTGCGCCGTCGAATGTCCCTACGAGGGCGAAATCGCACCCGATGTGGTTGCGATGGTTTGTTCGCGACTGATGCAACTTGGCTGTTTTGAGATTGCCGTCGCAGATACGATCGGCAGAGGCTCACCAGAACAGGTGGATGCCATGCTGGCTCGAGTGCTTGAAGTAGTTCCGGCATCGATGCTGGCCTGCCATTTCCACGATACCTTCGGGCGAGCTCTGGAAAATATTGACGTTGCTTTGGAGCGAACGATAGCGACTTTTGACAGTTCCGCAGGTGGGCTTGGTGGTTGCCCGTACGCTCCCGGATCGGCAGGTAACGTTGCTACGGGAGCCGTCGTTTCCCACTTGTCACAAAGAAGCTGCGTCACAGGCATCAATCCTGCCGAGTTGGAATTTGCCGAGGCATTTGCCTTGGGACTAAGGGCTTGAGCAGTCTGGGATCACCCCAAGAAGTGCCATGCTTGAGCGAACGCATTTTAAGGCTTGAGCCTCGGAGACGACGTGGCTCAGATCCGGCCCTCGTGCAAAATCTTGCTCTGCGATTTGCATAAGCGGTGGCGACCGTGGAGGCGATCATGGCTGCCGACGCACCACTCTGGATCCCGACGCAAGACCAGATCGACGCCGCGCCCAATGACCGTCTTCATGAGTTCGCGGCAGTTCAGATTTCGCAACGACCTCAAGCAAACCGAGCTGGCCGAAAGTTTGCAAAGAGTGGGTGCTCTCTTCCGGTGGCGATCTCGCCGGCAAGCAGCTCGCCGGCGATCAGGCCAAGCGTTGCGCCGCTGTGACTGAAGGCGACGTAATATCCCTTGATGCCCTTCAATTGGCCGAATACCGGCTCGCCGTCCGCGGGGATCGGCTTGGGGCCGACACCATAGCTTTCCAATTCCAGCTTCGGATGGCCCTCGAGAACCTTTGAGGCTTCGTCGAGAAGCCCCTGAATGGTCGAACCCTTCACGCCATAAGTACCATCCGAATTGACGACCACCTCTTCTTCCGACCAGGCGGAATCAAGCGCCAGGGCTCCGTCCGGCGTCGGGCGGATGGCGACGCGCGGCGTGTTGAGCACAGCCCGGAGAGGCAAGTGTAGCGGCTTTGTCCTGACCAGCAACGCGATCGGCGTCCCGTCGGCAACATGTTGGCCGGAGTCCGCGACCATTCGCGGCACATCACCACCGGTCGCCAGCAGCACCGCGTCGGCAGCGAAGCTGATGCCGCTTGTCGTGGTGACGCCAGTGGCGCTGCCGTCGACGACCGTGACCGCCGCGCTTCCAGCATCGGTGACCAGATGCCCGCCGCGCTCCATGAATTCCGCAACCAAGAGCTCGATCAGCGACGGCAGGTCGACCCAGCCCTCGCCTGGGTTGAAAATCGCACCTTGAGGCGTGACTGCGCTTGCCGAGACACCTGGCGTGACTGGCGCTATGGCGTCCGCGGACAGATGTTGCGCATCATAGCCGAGGCCCTTTTCATGAGCGAAGACATCCGCGATCTCGTTCGAGGCGTCGTCCGCGTCCCATGTCAAGCCACCGTCGAAACGCAGCCAGGCAGCATCCGGATATCTCGCCGACAATGTTCGGTAGCGATCAATACCGACCATGCGCAGGCGATGATACTCCGGCGACCGCTTGCGCGCGGAATTGAGCCACGCAAGCGAGCGGCCGGAAGCTCCCTTCGCGAGCGGTCCATCATTGATGAGGACTGTTTCGATGCCGAGTCGCGCAAGATGAACGGCCGAGGACGCGCCAAAAACACCGCCGCCGACAACGACGACCTTTGAGACCGAATGCAATTTAGCCATGAGATATTCTTTCACCGGGTAGAGGTTGGATTGGGCGGCCGGGGCGGAGGCGAGTACGGCTCACAGCACTTCGGCCAGGAAGTGCTTCAGGCGTGCGCTTTTTGGCGTGTCGAAGATCGCGGCAGGCGTGCCGGCCTCGATGACGCGGCCTTCATCCATGAAGATGACCTGGTCGGCGACCTTGCGGGCAAAGCCCATTTCATGGGTCACGACCACCATTGTCATGCCGCGGCTGCCGAGGTCCGCCATCAGGTTGAGGACGCCCTTCACCAGTTCGGGATCGAGAGCACTGGTCACCTCGTCGAACAGGATAACCTCAGGGTCCATTGCCAGCGCACGAGCGATCGCCACACGCTGCTGCTGACCACCAGACAGGCTGCCGGGGCGATGATGCTTGCGGGCCGCCAGGCCAACATCGGCCAGGCGCGCCTCGGCGATGCGCTCGGCCTCCCGCACAGGGATTCCCTTGACCTTGGTCAGCGATAGCATGACGTTTTCCAGAGCCGTGTGGTCGGGAAACAGGTTGAACTGCTGGAACACCATGCCGACACGCCGGCGCAGTTTTTCGGGTTTCATCGCCAGGATGCTCGCGCCGTCGAGCAGGACGTCATCGCCCTTGGGTTCGACCAGCCGGTTGAGGCAGCGCAGCAGGGTCGATTTGCCCGACCCTGACGGACCGATGACGCAGGTGACGGTGCCGGGCTTGACCGTCAGGCTGACGCCCTTCAGGACATCGAGGTCGCCATAGGCCATGTCGAGATTGCTGACCGCGAGACTGCCGCCCTTGAACCGTGGAAGCGCCGAGCGGTCTTCGGGGCTGGTCTGCGAAGACGGGCCGCCGATGGCGCTTTCCAGTTCGCTAACCTCGGCAAGACCACTGGTGACGAGGCCAGCCTTTTGCTTTCCGACCCGCAGCGAATTGTCGATGTAATTGACCATATGGGTCAGGGGCACGGTGATGACGAGATAGAACACGCCGGCCAGCAGCAATGGCGAGGGGTTTCCGGTGACCACCGCCTGGTCCTGGCCGACACGAAAAATCTCGCGCTCCGACGTGAGCAGCCCGAGGAAGTAGACAAGACTCGAATCCTTGACGTTGCCGATGAACTGATTGACCAGAGCCGGCACCACGCGGCGGATGCCCTGAGGGATCACGATCAGGCGCATGGCCTGCCCATAGCTCATGCTCAGAGCCCTGCAGGCTTCCATCTGTCCGCGCTCCACGCTCTGGATCCCCGAACGAAAGATTTCCCCGATATAGGCGCCGGCGATCAGACTGAGGGCAAGGATGCCGAGCGGATAGGGCGAAGGCCCAAAGATTTCGCGGCCGATGCGGGCGAAGCCCTGGCCGATCAGCAGAATGGTCACGATTGCAGGAAGGCCACGGAAAACATCCGTATAAACCCGGGCAGGAATGCGTAACCAGCGTGATTGCGAGATGCCCATGACGGCAAGGGCCATGCCTAGAACAACACCGAGCACCGTGGATGCCGCAGCCAAGATCAGCGTATTCTTCAACCCAACCGTTATCATGGTGGGAAGAACTTCCGCCATCCCCTGCCAATCCAGGAAACTGCGGCGCATATTCTCTAGCCAGTTCATTCTTTCCCCTTTGTCGGCGCTTCGCTATTCCGTTTGTCGTGGAAGACCGAAAGGCCACCGGATTTATACCGGCGGCCCTATTGTCAATTCTTGGGAAGATATTGATCCGGCATCGGCGCACCAGGAAACCACTTCTGGTAGAGCGTCTTCCAGGTTCCATCTTCCATTGCAGCATGCAGTCCGGTGCTCAGCGCAGCGCGAAAGGCGTCGTTGCCTTTGCGCACAACGAACCCAGCAGGCGCGTCGAAGGATGGAAAACTGATGGCGGGCCTAAGGTCGGAATAGCGCTTGGCATAATCCTTGGCAGGCTCGTCATCGAGAAAATGTGCGTCGATGGTCCCGTTGTTAAGCGCCACCACAGCCGAGTTGTTGTCGGGAAACCTAACGAGATCTGCGCCGGTAAAGTTTTTTGTGGCATAGATCTCCTGCAATGTACCCTGTACAACCCCGACGCGTTTTCCCTTGAGTGCTGGGATGTCGGTGATCGTCTTGTCGGCCGTAAGGACCGTGAGATAGCCGACACGGTACCCATCGGAAAAGTCGACAGTCTTCTTGCGCGCTTCCGTCGTGCCAATTGAGGCGACGGCAACGTCGAACCGACCATTGGCGACGGATGGCATGAGCGCCGAAAACTCTTGGCCGGTGAAGATCACCTGTTCAGGCTTGAAGCCAAGCCGGCCGGCGACGTTTAGGAAAAGTTCGACATCGAACCCGGTAAATGTGCCATCCGCCAGCGTGAAAGTGCTGGGCTTGTCGTCGCTCATTGTGCCGACGCTGATCACCTTGGCGTCAATGAGACCATAGGGATTGTCATCCGCCGCTGCGGCCCGCGAGACCAGACCCGCTCCGATGCATGCAACCATAAGAGCCATTGCGCCGGCCTGGACCGGCGACATCAACGACTTGAGAATTCCAATCCTGCTCATGTCTTCTCTCCACTCTGAAGGTTTGTTTTTCTTGGCACGTTCTTCTTGGCATTTGCGTCGAGGCCGTAATTCAGGCCTCACATAGTTCGTCGTCCGTGGCAGCGGCCCGCACTGCGGGCTGTCCTTATGCCTCCTGCTCAGGTATTTCTTAAAGAGACCGGTCTCTTATTGTGTGAGACCGGTCTCTTTGGTAATCGTTATCGCCAGATTGACCGTCCGTCAACAACTCTTGTAGTCGTTCATCCGATGAAAAGAACCGCGCCCAAAACCCGCTCGATAACAGTCAGCGACGTCGCCCGCGCGGCGGACGTGTCGAAAGCGACAGCCGCGCGCGTGCTCGGCGGATACGGCGTTGTCAGCGATACGATCCGCGCGGACGTCATGGCCGCGGCCAAGGCACTAGACTATCGTCCGAACGAGCTGGCCCGCAGCATGACGACCGGCCGGTCCGGCATCATCGGGGTGGTGGTCGGCGATATCGAGAACCCGTTCTTCAGCCTGGCGGTGCGGGGTATCAGCGATGCGGCAAGGGCGGCCGGGTTCAACGTGATCCTGGCCAACTCGGGCGAGAGGATCGAAGTCGAAAAGGCAGCCGTGCGGCTTTTGATCGGCAAGCGTGTCGACGGGCTGATCGTTACGCCGTCGGAATCGCGTGACATCTCGCATCTGCGCGACATCCATCGTTCTGGCCGGCCGCTTGCGCTGCTTGACAGGGCGCTGCCCGATCTGGATGTCGACACCGTCACCGTCGACGATCACGGCATCGCCATGCGGGCAACCAGCATCCTTGCGGATGCCGGCCACCGAAAGATCGCCTATGTGACGGCGGTCGACGCCGAAGGGCATGAATACCGCCATCTCGGGCAAATCTACACCTCGTCGGTCCGCGAGCGTATCGACGGTTTCCTCACCGTGTGCCGAGAGGCCGGAATGGACCGGCCAGAGCGTCACGTTTGCCTTGGTGCAACAAGCCCTGTCGAAACGCGAAGGATTGCCGACAAGCTGCTGTCCGGACCAGATCGGCCGACAGCGATCCTCGCTTCCGACAGCGTCATAGCGCTGGAGATATTCAAGGTGATCCGTCAGCGCGGGTTGCGGGTCCCCGAGGACATTTCGCTGATCACCTTCCATGATGCGGACTGGACGAGCGTCACCACACCGCCCATCACTGTCATCGACCAGCCCGTCTATGCGCTTGGCAAGAGTGTCGCGGAATTGCTCATCCGGCGATTGAATGGAGATCAACGCCCGGCGGAAAGGCTCATTTTGCCGACCGCGATCATTGAGCGCGAATCCGTTGCCCCCCCCTCAAACAGAGGGCGGTAGATGTTAAACGTCAAGAGCGAGCGACGCGGCAGCTCAGGAGGGCAAGCTGATGGAACGCACGCAGGTTCTGGAACTGATCGACACGCTGAAGCTCTACGGGGATGTCGGGGGCGGCCTAAATAAGGGCGAGGCCGTGCAAGCTGAAGCGCGCCGTCTTTTCCACGAGCGTGGCGAAATCCATGACCAATCGTTCGCAAGGAGCGTCGGTTTGATTCCGACCACCCGCACCACCTTCTTCTTCGATGAATGCAACGGTCGGAACGTTCGAAAATCGGGCGTGTTCTTGTCGCGATGCACCAGCATCCGGAGCGCAACTGGACAATCGAGAGCCTTGCTGACGCAATGGGTGCGTCTCGTGCGTCATTTGCCGCCAAATTCGTGGCTGTCGTCGAAATCACGCCGGCTGACTATCTCAGGCGCGTCCGGATGTTCGCCTCGGTTATGGATCGGAGACATCATTCAGCAGGGCTTTCAAGAAAACCATGGGCGCGCCGCCAAGCCACTATGTTGGTAAAGACGACGCGACCTAGCAGAGGATGTAGGTCGATCCCGCGACCAGATCGAGTCGATGCTGTGTGATCCGGAACAGAGGCGGCGTCGCGATCCCGTGAACGGCTCCTAACGCAGGCCAGCGAGGGCAGGAGTGCGTTTCATTTCCGGAACTCGGTAATGACTGCTGTCGCGATCGGCAACCCGTGATCGCCATTGGCTGCCGCGTCGATTGCAGCCACAAGGGCGGCACGGCGATCGTCTCGAGATGCAGCCCGGAGACGGAGGTAAGCCATCAACGACCGGCTGTGATCGAAACGCGTCTGTACTCGATGTGCACAGAAGGCGTAGAGGCGCGCGTCTATTCCGAGCTGATCCGCACGACAGTTGATCACAGCCGCGGGTGGCTGCTCGTTGTCCCACAAGAGCCGCCCCGTTTGTCGCATCGTGCAGAGGTGAACGGCGAAGCCAAGCTTGTTCTGCGGTCGCCGGCGGAGTTCGCATTCCAATCTATCTGCCGGGTCCAGTGTAAAGTGACGGATCAGGCTATCCTCGTCCGTCACCATGCCCAGAAGTATCGCCGCTTCCTTGAACTGACAAGCCGTCTTCTACCCACTCGCCTTCTCCCTCGGCACACTAAATTCCAAGGGGTAGTGGTTCGTCATTGACCGGAGGCTTTCAACCAGCCCGGTCGCTTCATCTACAGATCTATGCGCGTGTTCGAGCTTCGTTCGACATTAGCGTGTCTGCGCGAACAATTCTTGTTCCGACCCGGTGTTGGGAGTGAATCGCTAGGCAAGTGCGAAAATGGAGAGGGCGGCTTTCGGGTCGCCCTTTTGCTGGCTACGACTTCACGGCCAAGCTGAAGCCGTCCAACTCCTCGCCGATCTCAACCAGAGCGTTTCTGACTGTCTCCTCAACCTCCTGTCGTTTTTTCGGCGGCATCAGGCCCAGCCCCTTCAGCATCGCCTCGCGCCAGTGTTGTCCCCTGCCCCACGCTTCAGAGAAAGCTGTTGCAAGGTCGTCCTGGCGACGGGTGGCCTCCAGTGCCTCGACAAGCAGGCTGGCCTGATAGACGTCTTTTTCGCGCTTGGCGACGCCGTTTTTATCTGATTGCCTACGGGAGGCGACGATGAGCTTGTGAACTGCATAGCGTTCCGGCGACGGCACGGTTACAGGCACCCCTGACCGATGCAGCATCACCGTCCGGATGGGTTCGTGGATCAGGAAATCTAGGAAACGCAAAGGCTGCGCCGAAGCACCGCCAAGTGCTGGCATCGGACTGGCGTGGTCGGTGTAGTCATCGGATCCCCGGTTTGGCGTAAGGAACTCGACCTTGTATCTCGTTGCATTCTCGAATTGCGTCGCGTGCCCGGAACGAGATCTGTGGGGGATCTCCCTGAAGGTTGGGTCAATCTCTCTCAAGATTTCCAGGATCGGAGGCAGGCTGTCTGCGACTGACGACGAGATCGAGTAGTGCTGCGCGAAATCGGCATCGCCAGTTTGCAATGAAGCACCGGGCAATCTTACGCCGAGATGTCCCGCATACGTCTGGAAGGCAACCGTACCGACGAGCACGCCTCTTAGGCGGAAGATTCCTGCTGCTCCCATGACTTCAACGACATCGCCAGTGAACCGATCCGGTGCAGTCAGCCCTGCTTCGCGGGTCAGCGTGGAGACGAGTTTCCGACGGCTGCGAAGATCTTCCTTGATCTCCTGGAAGGCTTCAACGCGTTTCGAAATCTCAGGATCGTCGGACGGGCCGACATACTTCCGCGTTTTCTTAGGCTGGGTTTCCTCAAAATACCAGTAATCCCGCCCCTTCACCGGAACCCGGACGAAATTACCCCCGGTTGAGAAGTCGGTTTTGAACGATGCATCAAGGGAGCGCTGGACGAGTTCCGCATACATCGTGCGATAAACGAGATCGACCGTCTTCATGTGGCGGCTCCGTTATAAGAAAAATGCGTCTCTCTTATAACGGCATGAGCTTGAGCGACGCAATCGGCGTTATAAGAAAATTGCAGAAATCTTATAACACCGCTGCAATATCCAGGATTGAGCAGACTCCCTGGCCGACACAACGAGAGCCTGATCCGCGACCTCGCCGCCGGCGCCTTCGTCGCCGATCGGCGCAATGTCGTCCGAGCGCTGCGGCCTAAAAAAGCGCCGCCCGATGCCGTGACCGAGCAATTGATCCTAGTTCGTCTTCAATTGACCAACACGGTTCTCGGCAATCCAGCGGGCGGCAAGCACCAAAGCGCCCATGCTGAAATCCTTGCCGTGCTTGGCAACCATTTCTTCCGCCAATTTGGCGAGTCGTTCGAAAAACTCGTCCTTGCTCTCGTCTTCGGCGGTGAGTTCGGTCTGCATTTCATCCTCCTGTTTCATACCGACTGCGTCCTTTATTTGAACATCTGCGCTGGAAAGGTGACGATCGCGGCGGTGCCGCCGACGGCGCCCACCGCCAGATGCCGTCCGTCGCCGGACCAGGCAAGCGCGGTGACCGCGCTGCCCAGAGGCCTGACGAGGTGTTCGTCACGGGCGCCGATCTGGGCGATGGTGATCCGGCCGTTGGCGTAGCCGGCCGCGATGAGTTTCTTCTCGGGGTGCGCCGCCACCGTTTCGACCAGCACCAGTCCGGCACGACCCGTCTCCAGCGCGCCGGAGGTTTCGCCGCCAACCGGCGGCGCGGTCATCGACCAGCCGGCGATCCGGAACGCGCCCGGGGCAAACAGCGCATTCGCCGGCTCGCTCCAGCACACGGTCCGCACCGACGATGGAAATCCTGCGACGATGTCAGCGTGGCCATCGGCCATGCTGACCAGGGCAAGGCCTCCGGTTTCGAGCCCGCAGGCCAGCCAGGTGCCGTCGCTGCTCCAGCGGATCGACACCGGGCGCGCTGGAAACGAGACATCGCGTATCAAGGCGGCGTCGCCATCGACAGACCAGATCGATAGTCCCTCATCTAGGCCGCAGGCGAGGCGACGCCAGCCAGGTGAGAAAG
>NZ_RZRV01000022.1:0-6727 GCF_004023085.1 Mesorhizobium sp. M7A.F.Ca.US.010.02.1.1
AGCACCTCATCCGACAGGTTGAAGGTGTGCTTGAGGATCGCCAGCCCCGCCATCAGCCGGGTCGGCAGCGGCGGCATGCCGGGGCCGTCCGAATAGACGGCGCCGAAACGCTCCTCCAGCACCGGCCGGTCGATCGCCTGCTTCATGTTGATGATCTGATCGAGCCTGGAGCGGAACAGGTCCTGCTCTCCCGTCTCGCGTGGCTTGGACATTCGCCGTCCCCTCGATTCGCCGCCGCCGAACCGAGTGAATCACGCTCCGCAGCACAAGGGAATCGCAAAACCGAATTGCAGGAAAACAGCGTCCAAATACCGCTAATCCTGCAATTCAAAAGACGCTATCCGCCTCAATCAAAAGGCCAGATCAATGGCTTGCGGATAGTTCACGGTCGACGAGCTGGCGGCCACGCATCAGGCTGGAGATCCATCAGCGTTTACATCGTTTTTCAACGGGCGGCTCAAGCTCCGTGTTGTTGCGCGGCGCGCAGCTTGTCGAACGCCTCTTAGACCGTCGTGTGCCGGAAGAGGATATCCTCTGGAATTTCGGCATCGACATTCCGACATCACACATCCGTGATAAAGGCGTTTGCGGCTCGACGGGACCCTCCAACCCGAGGTCGCGAACAGAACCTGAATGACTGCCTCGTTTGCTATATGCGAATTGTCCGTGGGCGCCGCCAGGAGCTGGAACCGGCCAATCGACTTTAATTCTGGCTAGCTGTGCCCAGAATCGAGAAAAACGCCGGATTCATGCAGGCACAGCGGCCAATTTGCAGGAACCACCCCCCTGGGCACTGCTACTTATCTGGAATGAGGGGACTGTGGAGCTTCCGTCAAAAGGAAGCCAGATGTTCCGGGTTGAGGCCGTAGATCATCGTGGTCGTGTGAACATGAAGTGATGATAAAGCCGGCAAACAGGGAGGATAAAATGAGCCAATACTCATATAATCGTCGTGCGCTTATGAAGGCAATGCTGGCGATTTCGGCGACCCCTTGGGGGATTAACTCGAGGGCGTTCGCCTCGTCGTGCGACGATCGCATCCTGCGAATCGGCGGACTGGGTGGAGGCCCTGATTCGATGAACCCCTTCGCCACTTGGGGCTCCTTTTGGCCCTTGGCTATTTGCTATGATTTCTTGGTCTGCATAGACGCCCAGCGATACGACGATCGAAAGGGCTTTGCCCAATCTTGGTCCGTCGCCGACGACAACCTCACTTGGACCTTCAAGATCTGGCCCGGCATGAAGTGGTCGGACGGCCAGCCTGCTACCGCTAGGGACGCGGCGTTCACTTATAGTTATTTGCACGATTCCATAGGCAAGCCCGACGAGCTAAACGTCGGGTGGAACAGCACCAGCGGTCTTGAGAACGTCGAGTCCATCAAAGCGTTCGACGACGAGACTTTGCAGATCGTGACCAAGTTCCCCGCGACCTGGCCAATAGACAATATCATAATGATCGTTCCCGAGCACATTTGGAAGGACATCAGCTATGCTGACGCACGCGTAACCTTCCGCAACGATCCGCCTTTGGTGGGTACGGGACCTATGATCGTTTCGGAGTTTCACCAGGGCCAGTTTACACGCCTGACGCCGAACCCCTATTTCCGTACGGGGAAGCCCCAAATCGCGGGGGTGATCCTGCGGTCCTTCGATGCCGCCGATCCGATTGCGCAAGGTCTTAAGAGCGGGGAACTCGATTATGGCAACTACCTGACGTCCGCCCAGTGGGCTGATCTCTCGAAGGATCCCGACATTGTAGTCGGTGAATCCCGCATAGCTCAGAAAACCTATCTCGCCTTCAACACCGCTTCGGGAGATGGCGCAGGTAGCACCAAGGCTCTGCAGGATCCGGCGTTTCGCGATGCGCTCGGCTACGCGATCGATCAGAAGGCCATCGTCGATCGAGCCATGCGCGGACACGCCGACCCTGGTGTCGGACTCGCAATGCCGGTGGCGGCCGATTACTATTCAGATCTGAACGACATCAGGCGCCACTTCGATCTCGCCGAAGCCAACCGCCGGCTTGACGCCGCAGGGTACCGGGACACGAACGGCGATGGCATTCGGGAGGACAAGGACGGGAAGAGTTTCCAGCTAGAGCTGGTGTCTGGACCTTCAGCAAATATAGAGATGCCGGTCGCGGCAGTGCAGTTTATCGCTGGCTGGTTGGAGCAAATCGGTATCCCTGTATCGGTGACTCGGCTCGACTCCGGTGCGCTGAGCGCCCGCGCCGCAGCTCCGGCGAAAGGCGGCGGAGGGTGGGATCTGCTCATTTCCGATACCTGGCAAGGCCCAACACCTAAAGACCTGCTCATCTTCGGCAGCAGCAATTCCATCGGCATCAAGAACAAGGCGTACTGGACGAATGCGGAGTTCGACAAACTGTTCGCGGAGGTGCAGGTCACCGTTGACCTCAAGAAAAACCAAAAGCTGGTCGACCAGGCAGCGCGACTAATTTATACTGAAGCGCCTTACATCGTACTATGTTACCCCACCCTGCTCGAAGCCCACCGGAGGGATTGCTTCGAGGGTTGGGGAAAGCAAGGCATCATGTCGATGGACAGCTACTTCCCATTCGATCGCTTGAAGCCGGTGCCCGCGCCGTGAACGGAGGGGGAGGGAGCCGTCACATCCTGCGCATCATCGTCAGGGCCTCTATAACCCTCCTGATGGTGGCAGTCCTGAACTTCATCCTATTCCGAGTTATTCCAGGTGACCCTGCATCTCTTTTGCTTGGCGGGGCGCGCGTCAGCGTCACCGCCGAGCAGATTGAGGCGCAGAACCAACGTTGGGGCCTTGACCGGCCGCTGTTCCCGGACCAGGCGGTCGACTACCTGTCGGCAACACTCCGCGGCGATTTCGGCTACAGCTTCAAGTTCAGGGGCAGGCATGTCGCAGACCTGATAGCGGAACGCCTGCCGGACACCATAGTCCTAGTCGGGGTTGCTCAGATAATGGCAATCGTTATTGGGGTGATGCTTGGGATCTACGCAGGCTGGCGCCGGGGAGGAGCCGGCGACCGTATCGCAACCGGAGCCTCTCTGGCGCTCTATTCTACGCCGGCTTTCTGGCTCGGCATGATCCTGGTGGTAATCTTCAGCACGGCATTGGGTTGGCTCCCGGGCTATGGTGCATACTCGCCCGGCCTGATCACGGGCTCTCTTGGTTCGTTCCTCGACTACCTGCAACATCTCACGCTTCCCGCCACTGCGGTGGCGCTTGGGCTAATCGGCCAGTACGTCGTCGTCGCTCGTGCCGCAATGAGTGACGTACTCACCGAGGATTACATGGTAACCGCACGGGCGAAAGGGCTGACCAACGGTCAAATGCTGATGCGTCATGCATTTCGCAATGCAATGCTACCGGTCGTGACCTTGATCACCCTCAATATTGGCTATGTGGTCGCCGGGGCCATCACTGTCGAAGCCGTTTTCGCCTGGCCGGGTATCGGCGGGCTGACGGTGGAAGCACTCAACGCACGGGACTACCCAGTCCTTCAAGGCATATTCCTGTTGCTTGGCGTTTCAATTGTTCTCGCAAACCTCGTAGCCGATCTTGCCTACAGCCTTCTAGATCCGAGGGTCCGACAATGAGCGACAATATTGTTCGATATTGCCCGCGAGGCCGGGCGCGCGCAATAAAAGGCTTTCTGCGTCAATTTCTCAGCTATGGCGGTGCTCAGGTGGGCCTCGTATGTCTGGTATTCTTTCTTGTTGTGGGAGCGGTCCCCAATATTCTGGCGGGACCGCTCCAGACTGCGATCAATGCAACTGGCGATTTCCTCGCACCCCCATCAGGCGAGCATCTGCTCGGCACGGACGAAATCGGGCGGGACGTGCTCAATCTGGTCCTCCATGGTGCCCGGATCTCGCTTACGATTGCGCTACTCGCGACTGTGATCAGCCTCGTCGTTGGGACTACAATCGGTACGACCGCTGGCTACTATGGTGGCAGGGTCGACGTCTGGCTGATGCGCTTGACAGACTTCTTTTTTGTCATGCCGTCCTTCGTGCTGGCGCTGGTCATTACACCCGTGGTTCTCGAGGTGATGGGGCGCGGTGGAGAAATCCTGGGCTTCCGTCCTTCTCTTTTCGTGATCATTGTCGTTATAGGCATGACAAGCTGGTCCTTTGTTGCACGTATCGTCCGGAGTCAGACACTGTCGCTTAAGGAGCGACCATTCATTGATCGTGCGCGCGTTGCGGGTAGCAGTAATTTCGGCATCATGGTGCGGCACATCCTCCCCAATCTCGTGCCGCAAATCGCAGCCAATGGTGCGCTGGTGGTCGCCAGCGCAATCTATGTCGAGACATCGCTCTCATTCCTTGGACTCGGGGACCCGTTGCAGCCTTCATGGGGCACTTTGCTTTCGCTCGCTCAGCGCGCCGGCGCGGCCAGTGCTGGAGCCTGGTGGTACCTCGGCGCCCCAGGACTGTGCGTACTCACGGTTTCGCTTAGCTTCGTCCTGATTGGCAGTGCCCTTGACGACACGTTCAATCCACGGCGGAGGGTGATCCCATGACCAGCTCCTCCCAGGACAAAACACCGCTTCTGGAAATAGACCGGCTCTCTGTCGATTATGGGCTCAAGGGCGTTTCATTGCGAGCAATCGACGGCGTAAGCTTCGCGCTCCGAGCCGGAGAGGCCGTGGGCCTCGTCGGAGAATCGGGCAGTGGCAAGACCACGACCGCGATGGCGATCGCTGGTCTACTATCACCCAACGCGCGGGTCAGCGGCGGCCAAGTGCGCTATCGTGGCAACCGACTGCCGATCGACGATGATGCGGCGATGCGGCCACATCGCTGGAGCGAAACGTCCGTTGTCTTCCAGGGCGCGATGAACGCACTTAATCCTGTTCACCGCATTATCAAGCAGATCGCCGAGCCATGCATGCTGAAGCTCGGCATGTCGCGGGGCGAGGCGACCAAGCGGGGAAGTGAGTTGCTTCAACTGGTCGGCATCCCGGCGGATCGTGGTTCCGCCTACCCTCACGAGTTGTCGGGCGGAATGCGACAAAGGGTGATGATTGCCATGGCGCTCGCGTGTCGACCTTCGATTATCATTGGTGACGAGCCCACCACAGCGCTCGACGTCATCACTCAGGCTCAGATCCTTAACCTGCTAGGCGACTTGCGATCGCAGTTGAGCCTCGCCCTGATTTTGATCACCCACGACCTTTCTGTGGTGGCTAAGTGTTGTGATCGCGTAATGATCATGTACGCGGGCCGCATCGTCGAGGATGGCACTGTCGCCGAGATTTTCGCCCAGCCCAAACATCCCTACACCCGACAGCTGATCGAATCGATCCCGAACCCAGCGAGCGGCAAAAAGATGATCCGGCCAATACCGGGTGATCCTCCCAACTTGGTGAATCGACCCTCGGGCTGCGCTTTCCATCCGCGTTGCCCGTCGGTCATGGGGGGGTGCGCGACCGAAGTCCCCAGCCTCAATAAGTTCGGGCGGGGACGTGTCGCCTGTCACCTTCACCGGTCCTTGACGCAAGAAGACAAGGTCGCTGTTCATGCCTGACACTGCCGGCATCCTGCGTCTCGAGAGCCTGCAAGTTCATTTTCCTATCCAGGGCGGTCTGTTCGACCGTGTCCTGGGCCGATCTGTCGGCGCCATGCGCGCGGTAGACGGGATCGACCTCAACGTCGGGCGGGGCGAGATCGTCGCCCTGGTCGGCGAATCGGGAAGCGGCAAGACCACTGTGGGCCGCGTCATCACCAAGCTTGCCAAGCCGACTGGCGGCAGAATGCTGTTCGAAGGCCGCGACATGAGGTCGGTAGAGGGCTTCTCGGCTCTACGTCCGTACCGGCGTCGCGTGCAAATGATCTTCCAGGACGCTTATCAGGCCCTCAATCCGCGACACACCGTGTTCGACATCGTGGCGGAGCCGTTGCAGTCCCTGCGGCTGGTCGGTAACGCCACTCAACTCGCCGACCGGGTGAGTGAAGCGCTTGCGGCCGCTGGGCTCAATCCTCCCGGCGATTTCTTCGCCCGCTTCCCGCACGAGCTATCCGGCGGGCAGCGCCAGCGCGTCGTGATTGCAGGAGCGCTTGCCGTCCGGCCGGAACTCATCGTTGCTGATGAACCTGTATCGATGCTCGATGTCTCGATACGCGCTCAGATTCTTCAGGTCCTGGTTGACTTGCGCGACAGGCACAACATGGCGCTGCTGTTCATCACCCACGATTTGCCCCTTGCCTGGCTGATCGCCGACCGGATTGCGGTCTTGTATCTTGGAAAATTGGTCGAGATTGGTAGCGCCGACGAGATCACATTCAACCCTCGCCATCCGTATACCGTCGCCTTGCGCAACGCCACACCGCAGATTGGCGGCAACGCAGGTCGCGCCGAGTTGCCGGCCCTGCAGGGCGAGGTTCCAAGTGCCGCGCGCGTGCCGAAGGGCTGCCGTTTCCATCCTCGTTGCCCGCTTGCCTTCGACCGTTGCAAAGCTGAGGAGCCGCCGGCGATCGAAGTTGGACCACAGCACCTGTCAGCCTGCTGGCTCGCTAAGTGAAAGGCATGCAATCAGCGCCACCCCAATGAGCGTATTCCATCTGGTATTGCACAGGCAGGTGGGCTGGAACACCACCATGCAGATAGAATGCTGAGACCCGTCGAAATTGGCCACTCCATCTTGAATCAGTCTCAATGTCTGGGAGGCACTCTGAAGTGTGTAATGAACTAGGCCCGATTAAACCGCCAACGCCGCGATACGAAG